>CAIUDO010000896.1 GCA_903897935.1 uncultured Pseudomonadota bacterium | reverse complement strand
CGGCGGATCGCGGCCGCCTCGGCGGCGTCGCCGAGCGGGGTGGCCGTCGCGTGCGCGTTGACCCAGCCGACGTCGGCCGGGTCGACGTCGGCGTCGCGCAGCGCGCGCACCATCGAGCGGTAGGCGCCGTCTCCGTCGGGGTGGGGCGCGGTGATGCCCCACGCGTCGAGGGAGCTTCCGGCTCCGAGGATCCAGGCGAGCGGGGGCCGCGTGAGCCGGTCGGCGGCCTCCAAGCGCAGCACCGCGGCGCCTTCGCCGAGCATGAAGCCGTCCCGGTGCTTGTCGAACGGGCGGCCGACCGAGCGGGTGAGCGCGCCGAGCACCTCGAACGACAACACGCCCAGCGGGTGGATCATCGCGTCGTGTCCGCCGGCGAACGCGATGTCGGCGTCTCCGCGGGCGACCGCGCGCGCCGCGCACGCGATGGCCTCGGCCCCGGCCGCGCACGCGGAGAACGTGGTGCCGGTCGGGCCACGCACGCCGGCGCGCCGGGCCGCCCACGCGGTGCCGCGCGCGGGCAGGTGACGACGCGGCGCGACCCGGTCGGTGGCGAGGTCGCGCACCATGCCCTCGCGCGACAACGATCCGTCCCGAAGGTGAGGGTAGACGTCTTCTTCGAGCTCTCGCGGTGTCACCGACGACAAGCCGGTGCCGAGCATGAGCGCGCGACGCTCCGGCGGGGCGTCCACGCCATCGAGCACGGCCTCGAGCGCGCGCGCGAGCAACGCGACCTTGCGGTCGTCGGGGTAGCCGTCGAGATCGGCGACCGGCGGCGCGACGGCGCACGCCCACAGGGCCTCGCTCGGCCCGAAGCCGGCGCCCCCCTCGAGGGGCGCGCCTGGACGCCGCACCCCGTCGACCAACGACGCCCCGGACCGGTGCGCACGCAAGGCGTCCGCGAACGCCTCCGGCGACGCGCCGAGCGCACACACCACGCCGACGGCGGTGACCGCTACTGCGCGCACGGATCACTCACAGGTCTTGGCGCCGTCGACGAAACAACGGTACGAACGTGGTTCCACGTCCTTCACCACCGCGGTGACCCGGTGCCGGGCGCCGTCGACCGCGGTGACGGTGCAGGTGCCGGGCGCCTCGCCGGCGACCCACGCCTCGGTCGCGCCTTCACCCGCGCCGGAGTCGCACCGCACGGTCAGCTTCTGGGTGCCCTGCCACGCGCTCAGGAACGTCGCCGATGGGCCATCGGGCGCCGCTGGTGGCGGCGGCGGCGGCGCCTCCGCCGGCGCGGTGGGGGCGGCGGCGACGGCGCCCGCGGGTGTGTCCAGCATCGCCGCCAGGTACGGTGCCCCGACGACGGCCACGATCAGCAACAGGACCGCGGCCAGCGCGACGAGGCCGGAGCCGACGACGAGCGCGGCCGCCCACCACCGACGGCTGCTGGGCGCTGATGGCTCCGGGGCGACGAGGGCGGGTGGGGCGACCTCGGCGGCGGGGGCGATCTCGGCGAGCGCGGCGAGCGCGTCACGCTGGGCGACCCAGCGCGCGCTGGCGATCGCGTCGGAGCGCTCGATGTCGGCGTCCGGGGCGTCCGGGGTGCGCGCGGCGGGCGCCGGCATCGGCTGGGAGAGCTCGGAGGACGCCGGGCTCGGGAAGCCGCGGCTCTCCTCGGGGAAGGTGTTGTCGCACAAGGCGTCGGCGCGGCCCTCCTGCTCGTCGTGCTGCACGCGGAGCAGTGGCGGGACCGTGCGCTCGGCCCACTCCTCGAGCCCGAGGTCGGTGCAGCGCCGGGCGAGGCCACGCAGCGTGGTCGCGACGTGGGCGGCCACCGGTCGCGCGGCTTCGTCGTACGCGATCATGGACCGCAGCAGCTCGTCGACCTCTGCCTGGACCTCGAACGGGACGTCTTCGCCGCGCTCCGACCACAACACGCTGAGCCGCTCGTGCACCATCTCCAGGTGCTGCTCGGCCCGAAGCCGCGCCTTGCCGAACCTCTGGAGCGCCAACAGCTCGTACAAGGTGACGCCGACCGAGTACACATCGGACCGGTCCGAGTCGGGCTCGTAGAACAACCGCTCCGGCGGCATGTACTCGAGCGACCCGTAGGTGACCTCCTGCGTGTGGCTCTCGCGCTCCTCGAATTCGGCGCGTGCGACGCCGAAGTCGAGGACCTTCACGCCGCCGGAGGTGTCCACCATGATGTTGGACGGCTTGATGTCCCGGTGGATGACGCGCAGCGGGCGCTCACCGGCGTAGGGCGGGCGGTTGTACGCGGCGTCGAGCGCCGCCGCGACGAACGCGCACAGCTCGAGCGCCGCCCGCATCGGGATGGGCTTGCCCGCGGTCCGCGCCGCCGCGACGAGCCCCTTCGCGTCCATCGCGTCGAGGTACTCCATGACGAGCGCGATGCGCCCGTCGATCCGCGTCAGATCGAACACCTCGACGATGTTCCTGTGACGCAGCCAGCCGAGGAGGCGCGCTTCGTCGCGCATCCGCGACGCCGCCTCGGCGTCTTCCGACCACTTCGGATGGAGGAGCTTGACCGCGCAGACCCGGGACACGCCGTCCGACTGGGCCATCTTCGCGAGGTAGACGCTCCCGAAGCCACCCGAGTCAATCAGCCGGATAAACGTGAATGTTCGCCCCGTGGCGGCCGTGGACAAGACCGGAACGCCTCCGAACGCGCCAGGCGCGACGGTCACAGACTAGCACGCGTGCGCCGCGCTGGGTGCGGGGAGGGGCCAATCCGACGCGTTCGGCAGGGGGGCCGCAGCTACCCGACCGACCACCCCACCTCTGCTACGGCGCCGTCGTGGTCGACGCGACGTGCCTCGCCCGAGCGCCCACGGGCGACGCGCCGCACGAGGTCGATCGCGCCGTCGGCGGAGCCGCACCAGCCGATCCTCGGCTCAGCGGGTGGGCAAGGGCCCGGCTCGGGCTCGAACCCGGTGCTGCTGTGCGTGATGATGGCGTAGATCCTGGCGCCCCGGGCGCGGGCCGCGTCGGCCGACTCGAGCACGACGAACGCGGCGCCTTCTCCCGGCCCCACCTCGGGCCCGGCCAGGCCGAGCCGCACGACGTCGCGCGCGGATCCGGCGTCGACCAGGCTGTCGGCGCCACCCGCGAGCACCTGCGCCGCGCGGCCCTCCTGGATCGCGAGCACGCCCTCGTGGATCGCGGCGAGCCCCGCCGCGACGTCTCCAGCGCGGGTGCCCGCCTCACCCATCAGGCCGAGCTGGATGGCGACGTGCGCCAGGACCATGTTCGGCAACGTCCGCAGCGGGGCGAGCGGAGGGTAGGCGGCGACCCCGTCGGTAGCGAGCAGCTCGGCGTCCAGCGCGCCGCCCCGCGCCGACCGCACGAGCGCGCGCTCGACCTCCCCGCTGTCGGGTGGCTCGCGCCCCACCCCGACGAACGCTCCGACCTCCTCGAGCGCACCGATCAGCAGCCCGGCGCTCGTCAACGCGGCGTGGGCCGCCCCGATCGCGAGCTCCGCCGCCCGCGGGATCAGCTTGCGGTCCTTCTTGCGACGCAGGATCGGGCGGGCGTCGAACGCGCACGCGCCCACCCCGGGCACGGGCAACAGCGCGACCAAGCCCTCGCCCGGCGACAAGCCGGTTCGGCCCGCGTCCAGGGACGCGTCGATGGTGGCGGCGTCGTTGCCCAACGACGTGACCAGGCCCAGGCCGGTGATCGCTACGTGCACGCGCGCTCCCGCGGTCGGTCAGTGGACCAGGTCGTCGTCGCCGCGGCCGCCCGGCAGCACCTGGAACCGCTGCAGGTCTCGCTCCACCTTGCGGCCCGCCCGCGCCGCGGCCCGACGCTTGGCGCCCGGCCCGCGGTAGAACCACCAGGCGATCGTCCCGATCCAAACGCCCATGTACTCGGCGGTGGCCAAAGTGGGGCTCGCGAGCAGGAACAAGCCAGCGACGACGCCGGTGCCCCACGCGAGGGTCGACGCCGGGATCGGCAACACGAAGAACAACCGGATGGTCGCCCCGGGTGACGCGAGGCCGAACAACACGATCAGCGTCGAGACGGCGCTGTCCCAGCCCATGGTGGGGCCGGCGAGGATGCCGAAGGCGTCGAGCAGGCCGGCGAGGCCGGTGCCCCCGAGGACCACCGCGCCGCCGATCTCGGCGAGCTGCCGCCCGGTGAACCGCCCCTCGATGAACGGGCCGAAGAAGTACAATACGAGGCACGAGAGCAGGACCCCGACGACGTCGTTGCCTTGCACGAAGTACCGCGTGACGGGCTGCCAGACGTGGAACGTGTCGGCGCGCGCGGGGAACCACCACAGCGCGTCGTCGATGCCGAGCCCCGCGATGTTGCGGGCCCCGAGCTCGAACGCGTACAGGATCAGCAAACCGGCGAACAGCCGCCGCATTCGCGGACTCAAGTTCGGAAGGACGAGGTCGATGGCGGTCTCCCAGCGCCGTCGTCTTATCCCGCGCCGGGAACGCTTCCACAATGATGCACCTTCGCTGGCGTCGTGCCATGATGCGGCGGCTTCGGGAGGAACCTTGGCGCGTAGGGTCCGCAGCGCGAACGCGCTCATCGATCTCGTGGTGCTCGAGGGGCCCCTCGCCGGTCAACGCTTGGCGTTGGATCCTCACCAATCGTTGCTGCTCGGCCGGTCCACCCGCGGGGTGCACCTCGTCGACCCGCTGGTGAGCATCGAGCACGCCGAGGTCGTCTGGGAGAACGACTGCTACTTCCTGTTGGATCTACGCTCCGCCACCGGCACGTTCATCGACGGTCAACCCATCGGCGCCGCCCCGGTGCGCCTCGTGCCGGGCATGGTGATCAGCATCGGGGAGAGCGCGTTCCTGGTCGAGGCGCGGCAGGAGCTGCCGGCCTGGGCGGTGCCGCTCGCGTTCGGATCGCTCGCGGTGGCGATCGGGTGCGCGTACCTGATGTCGAGCTGGACCCAGCCGGTGCGGTACGACCCGGTCTTGCCGTCGCCATCGCCGATCGCGGCCGGGCAGGTCACGTATCCGTCGCTCGAGCTGCCGATCGCGTTCATCCGTCATGCTGGCCAGGACCACCGCACGATGGCGATCCGTCGCGTCACGGACTTCGACAACGACGGCGTCAGTGAGGTCTGGTTCGGCACCCAGGCGCGCGAGTGGGTCATCTCGTTCGACGACGCCGGGGCGTGGCGCCAGATCGCGGCGTTGCCCGCGGGTTGCCGAGACGTTCAGGGCGTCGGCATGCCGGTGCTTCGGTGCGGGGCCGACTCGTGGCAATACGACCCTGCCGCGCGGGTGTACACGCTGTCGGTGAGCGAGGGCGTCACCGCGTGGATCCGCCGGCCGCCGGATCCGCCGCGGTCGAAAGACGCCAAGGCTGCGCCCGCCGTGCTCCTGCCACCGGCCGAGCCGGGGGCCCTGATCCCGGTCGCCGGAACGCTGGGTAGCCCGGAGATGCTGGCGGGCTTCCTCGCTGATCGTGGCGTGACGGAGCCCATCCACTACCTCGTGTGCGAGGGGGCGCTGCCGGACGTTCGGCCCTACGTGGTCACCCAGGCGGGCGAGCAGGTGCCGTTGCCGGTGGGCTGCATCCGCAGCATCGAGCTGTCAGGGACATTCCCGAAGACGGCGATCGGCGAGGAACAACCCATGGTCCTCGCCGTGACGTCGACGGGGAGGTCGTTGTTCCTCCGCGACCTCGCCGCGTCGTGGGGCGGTAACGACGTCGGGTTGTTCCTGACGGTCAAGCAGCGCGCGCTGCTCGACGCGGCGTCGCAGGAGCCGGTGCGGCTCGGCACCGTGCTGGTCGACTTGATCGGCGCGCGGGCGGAGCGGGCGTTCGCGGCGGTGGCGGCCGAGACCCCGATCGCGTCGCATCGTCGGTTGCTCACCGGTGCGGCGAGCGCGCCACCGCCAGCGACGATCTCGGAGCTGCCGGGCACGGGCACCTTCCGGGTCGACCCGCCCGGGTGCCACGAGGTCATGGTCGTCACCCGGCCTTGGAACTGCGCCTCGAGCCAGTGGTGCGCGGAAGGCAGTGAGTTCGCCGAGGTTCGGCAGGTCGGCTGCGGCCGGTCGGAGGTGCTGTTCCGCGGGTACTACGCGAACGGGTCTTGGCGCGGCAGCTCCGACGGCATCGAGGTCGAGCTGCAGGTCGACGGCGTCGCGCACGCGGAGGGGTTCGACGTCCTCCGCTCGCGGGTCGGGGTCCGGGCCGCGCCGAAGCGTGACGCGGTCGGCGGCTAGCCGCGATGTCGATCACTTAGCCGAGAAATGGCGGAGCAATCAGCAATCAGCAATCAGCAATCAGAAATCAGCAATCAGGGATCAGCCTTCAGCTCCGCCGGGAGGCGATGTGCTGGACTTCAGGGATCTGGCAGTGTGGCAGAAGGCGCCCGAGAACCTGCACGCTTCGTCGTCGAGGTGAAGCAGCTGCTCACGGCGCTTCATCGGAGGCTGACGGCTGTCGGCCGATAGCTGACGGCCCCTCGCTGCAATCGCCGTAGGTGAGCGACATTGCGGCTAGCCGTCTTCAGGGAAGCGCGGAGCGAGCGTGCGAGCGAGGGCTGGGGGGGCCGTGTTCGTGGTTGCGGCCGCGGTGGCGTTTCGTTAGCCACACACCTGTTCAGATAAACCCGTGTACAGTGAGGCCGCCGTGGATGACCTTTCTCCGCGCCAGCGCGAGATCCTCGACTTCATCCTCGCGTTCATGGATCAGCGCGGCGTCGCCCCGACGTTCCGCGACATCGGGCTCGCGCTCGGCATCAAGTCCACCAACGGCGTGAGCGACCACCTGAAGGCGTTGGAGAAGAAGGGGTACCTCGAGCGCGCGGCTGGTCCGGGGGCGCCGCGATCGATCATCCCGAGCACCCGCGCGGCCGGGCGGAGCGACGACCTCGTCGCCACCGTGCCCGTCGTCGGGCGCATCGCGGCGGGGCAGCCGTTGCTCGCCACCGAGAGCTTCGACGGATCGGTGCGGATCGACCGTGACTTGTTGCCGGCCAGCGGCGAGCTGTTCGCGCTGGTGGTCAAGGGCGACTCGATGATCGAAGACGGCATCCACGATGGCGACACGTTGTTCGTGCGGAAACAACCGACCGCGCGCGACGGCGAGATCGCCGCGGTGCTCGTGGAAGAGGAGGCCACGGTCAAGCGTGTCTTTCGAGAGGGGGCGCTTCTGCGCCTCCAACCTGCCAACGCCAGCATGGACCCGATCGTGGTCGACCCGCGCCGCTCCGATGTCTCCATCCTCGGGGTCGCGGTCGGTTTGTTCCGGCGGATGTGATCGGGGAATGTGTCTTGTCCCGTCACTGGGCGTCGCGTGGCGAGGGCTCGATCGTCGCCTGGGGAGGGGCTTCGTCCCTAGACGCGCCGCGGGCCTTCGGGTTGGCCATCCGCAGGGCCTCGCTCGAACCTTTTATTTCGTGGCCGTCTCCGCCGGCCCCGGCGTAGGTTCCGGGCACGTTGGTGTCGTGGCGCCCGGGCCGGCTGCGGTGCGCCGGGCGACCTCGGGCCGTTCGGTCCACGCGGCGTCGCGTTAGGCATGAGCGACCGGTTCGTACGGCTCGATGGGCGGGGAGTGTCTGGCGGCATGCACGAGGATCTGCACCGGGTCGTCCGGCTGGTCGAGGCGCTCGCCCGCAGGGAGCGGCTGCTGCTGCTCGTGCGGGTGTCGTTGCGCGCCCTCCGGCTCGCGCTGGGCCTCGTGTTCTTCGCGCTGGTGGCGGGGCCGCTCGGCGTCGACAAGCCGGCCGCAGCGGCGGTGCTGGTGCTGGTCGCCGGCGTCGGCGCGTGGTCGAGCGTGGTCGTTCCGCTCAGGCGGTTCTGGCGCGCGGCGGGCGACCGGCTGAGTCAGGCGCGCAGGATCGAGGAGCTTCGTCCGGATCTGCGGGGCCGGATGGTCGTCGCGGTTTCCCGCGCGGCGGACCGCGGGGCTGGCGAGAGCGACGTCATGCTCAACCGGGTGGCGCGGAAGGCGATGGAGGGGGTCGCCGACCTCGCGCCCGGCGAGGTCCACCCTGTCGGGTTCTTACGCACGAGCGCGTTCCTCACCGCGTTGAGCGCGGTCGCGGTCGTAGTCACGCTAGGTTGGGTCGGCCCGTCGCGGGCGGCGGACTGGTGGTGGGGCCCCGACGCGTCGGTCGCGGCGGCGGCGGCGGCGCACCGAGACGTTCGCGAGGAGACCGCGAGCGTCGGAGACTTGTCGCTGCGGTACGTGTACCCGGAGTACACCGGCCTCGAGCCGTACGAGGTCCGCAACTCGACCGGCGAGGCCCACGGCCCACCCGGCACGATCGTGCACGTCACCGCCCGGGTCGCCGAGGTGGTGGAGGCGGCCG
>CAIUDO010000895.1 GCA_903897935.1 uncultured Pseudomonadota bacterium | reverse complement strand
GAATCCCTCTTCGTCGGTCTCGACGGTGACCTGGGGGTCGAGCTTCTGGACGCGGTAGCCGGTGAGGCCGATCCCGTTGGCGACGTCCTTCACGCGGTGACGGACCTCGCCGAACGCGTCGGGGCGCGACTGCGTCAACACTAGCCCGTCGCTGTACGACACCGCGTCGTGCGCGAACGACGGTACCTCGACGGGGTGCGTGATCTCGATCTCGTTTCCGGCGAGGTCCCGGCGGTGCACCACCACCGCGTAGGTCCCGTCCGCCAGCGGGCTCCACGCCTGGAACGCCTGGCCGAACCCGTCCTGGACCGCGTACGTCGTCCGTTCGACGCCGGTGATGCCCCACTCCGACGCCCAGGTGTACGCCGGGCTCACGTCGTCGGCGTAGCCTTGCGTCGACGTCGTGTGCGCGGGCATGCCGACGCCATCCACCCAGGCCTCGATCGGTCGCCCGAGGCCGTCGTACTCGGTGCCCCGGACAACGCCCGACGGCTCGGTGACCTGCACCTCCCGGCCCATCGCGTCGAACACCCACGTGGTCGTGTGCCCGAGATCGTTGGTCGAGGTCCCCCGGAGCGCCTCGCCGAACGTCAGGGTGAACGCTTCGCTTTGCAGCGTCACCTCGTCGACGATGCCTTCGAGACCGCCGCGTGGGCCGCGCGTGTACGTCCACGACAACCACGACGCGTCGAGGGCCTCGCCACCATCGACGAACCCGGCCGCGCGCCGCTCGCCGGTGAGCACGCCGTCGATCAGGCCCGAGCCGTAGCCGAGGTCGTCGTACGCCCACTCGTCGCGCACGTGGGTGCGCGTCGCCCCGCCGAGGGGGTCGAAGCCCGACACCTCGCGCCAGACCATCCGCCAGACGGTGCCCGACGGGTCGCTCTCCCATACGAGATCCACCGCGAGCGCCTCGGACGGGACGCCACCGCCGTCGTGGGTCCACGACTCCAGGTTCGCGTCCGGAGTCCAACCCCACGTTTGGACGATCGTAGAGGCAGAAAGGTCGTCTTCGCCCCAGGCCTCGAGCACGCGGTCAATGGGTACGCGCCGCCACCCGACGTCGTCGTAGGTGGTCTCCAGCACCGAGCGCAGGGTGAGCGTGCTCGACGGGGTGGCCGCGTCCTCATCGAGGCCCGCCACCGTGTAGAGCCGCTCGACGACGGGCTCGGGTGGCAGGTCCCACGACAGCGCGTACTCGGTCTCGCTGCTGGTCTGCGGGACGTCGTCGAGCCACGAGGTGGTCGACGTCGTCGCGAAGCCCCAGAAGATGCCGCCTTCTTGGTAGCCGTCGGCGTAGTCGTGCTCGGTGACCGCGTCGTGGCCCGTGTGCGGGTCCGTGCTCGTGATCGTGTCGATGACGAACCGCCCGCCGCCCAGGAACGCGGGCGCCCACTCCCCGGCAGGTTCGAGCTGCGTGACCGGCCGGTACGTCACCTCCGTCACGCCGCCTTCGGGCCGGACCACCGCCGAGAGCAGGTACGGCCGACCCGAGTCGCTGAACGCGGCCTCGCCGCCGCCCGCTCGGTCGAGCAGGCCGTCGCCGTCGAGGTCGACCATCACGTCGGTCTCGGTGGTCGTCGTGCCCGCCCACGGACCGACGCCGCTCGTCGACGTGCTCAGCGTCGAAGCGATCTGGGCGTTCCACCAGCTGGGGATCGCCTGTCCGGTCGGATCGAAGCCGTCACCAACGTTGCGGTGCCACTCGCCCGTGTCGACGAGGTCGACGAGGCCGTCTCCGTCGACGTCCATCAACGACTGGTCGATCGCCGATTCTTTCGGCGCCGACAGATGGCACGTGCAGAAGCCGCCCTGGTCTGGATCTCCCTCCCAAACCCCGCCACCCCCCTCAGCACCACCGGCGTACTCGATCTCGACCCCGCCGCTGGCCCAGTTGCAGCTCACCCCCAACCACAACGAGAGGTCACTGCACTCGGCGTTGGTGGCGTCTTCATCGACCTGCATCGCCGCCGGCGCGCCGTCTCGCGCACGCTCCAGGTACGGCTTGGGCGACGGCCACGACACTGGGTCGGCCGCCCACCCGACGTCGAGCCCGAACCACACCTCCCACGCTTCGTTGGTGCCAGCAGCCCACCCGCCGGTCTCGACGAGGTCCGGCCGACCGTCGCCGTTCAGGTCCCGCGCGCCGAACCTCTCCTCCGTGGCGTCCAACGTCGTGCCAGAGAACAACAGCGCCATCTCCGACATCGCCGCGCCGATCGGCGGCACGGGCGCGTCCAGCCACGGAGCCGCTTCGAAGCCCCCTCCCGCGACGCCCGTGTGCAGGAACACGTCGTAGGTGCCGTCCTCCCACCACACCGCGTCGAGCCAGCCGTCCCCATCGACGTCGACAAGGTCGGACACGAGATCGAGCGTGAACGTCGGGAACGCCGCGTCCACCGCGTACCGCGTGCTGGACCAAGCCCATGGTGCCGGCTCGTTGACCGGAGCGTCAAAGTCGGTCCCGGTGCCGTACGACACCTCCCACGTCGTGCTGCCGTCGCTCTCGATGACGTCGGGGAAGCCATCTCCGTTGAGGTCGGCGACCCGGGAGATCGTCCGGATCGTGCGCGGGTGCAGGCCAACGACGGCGTCGTCGAGGGTCACCGACTCGTTGAACGCGCGCGCCGGAGCTCCGTCCATCGGGACGCCGCCGCCCCAGCCCCGATAGGTGCCGGGTGTGACCCACCAACCGGCCGAGGTGTCGAGCGCGTCGGGCAGGCCATCGCCGTTGAGGTCGATCGTGGTGGAATGGACGAAGGACGTTCCGGCGTACACAGCGCCTGGCGTCGCCGTGAGGGTCTGCGTGACCCCTGGGTGGAACACCTCCAAGGACTCCGACGACGCCCACGGGTCGTGCTCGGTCCACTCGAACGACGCGACCTCGCGGACGAGCGCGCCGTTGCCGCTCTCCTGGTCGATCCGAGTGAGCACCTCCTGGCCCGCCAGGTCGCTCCAATGAAACGACCACGCCAGCTCGGGCGTAGCGGACGAGCCGTCCAGCGACGACACCACCACGCGGTCGAGCAGGTGGTCGAACACCTCCAGCGACCCGCTGGCGCCGTTCGAGTGCGCGTGCAACGCCGAGACATACTCGGCTTCTACCTGGATGAGCGCCGGGTCCCCGGTGACGACGTTGCCGCCGTACGTCACCGCATCCAGCCGGCCGTCGGTGTGCCACGCCCACGCGACGCGGTTTCCGAGCAGATCCACCGCCTCGGTCACCCGCCAACGCGCCGTGTTCGGGCCGGGCGCCTCGTCGAGCGGCTCCAATACGAACGAGACGTCGCCGGTCGACACCGTCCATTGGTCGGTCCCCGCGTCGTAATCGGCCCACGCTCTGCCGCCGCCGGGCGCGCGGACCGCGTAGCTGCCGCCGTCGGCGACGAGCAGACCCGAGACCTCGGGCCCCGACACCAAGAACGTGTCGGCCGGGTAGCCGGGCGCGGTCGGCCGCGTGATCTCGAGCGCGCCCGAGATCGACCACCCAGCGCCGCCTTCGTCGCCGAACGCGCCACCCGAGCTGTACGACACCGACAGCGACGGGGCCAAGAGCGCTGGGGGCACGCCGATCGGCATCGACCACCCGGCGTCGCCCTTCGGCGAACCCTGAACGCCGTGCTGCGCGAGCTTCGGCTTGGGTCGCCCGACATCGAGGAGCTGGGCGTACGTGGGGACGATGCCACCGCCAGGCGACGGCATCGGTTCTTGGGCGAGCGCGGCCGAGCAAAACAAGCCGATCAACAGCAAGGCAACCTCAACGCCGCGACAGTTCTACGCGGGACGGAGCCCACCCCGTCAAGCGGACACGACCAACAACAATAGGATGGAGGTATGCGGCGCATGAATCGCCGTTCCCTGTCCGCCGGCTGGCAAGTGACCACCGACTTCAATGGCGCAGCCGCATCGGGCCAATCCAACGAAGCGCGCCGTGAACCTTGGTTACAGAGCGATTCTCGAACTGGCTGGCCGGGCTGGGCGACTCCGAGGAGGCTGATCTGCTCGGCAGCAGCAGCGTCCTCAGTCGCAAGCTCCTCGGACGCGAGCCGGAATCCGTAGCCGACCAGCTCTGACCATGTCACATGGTCATGTAGAAGGAGGCCCCCATGACACGCGTCAACCTCGCCGAGGCGAAGGCCCGCCTCTCCGAGCTCATCGACCGCGCCCTCGCCGGCGAGGAGGTCGTGATCTCGCGTCGAAACGTTCCGGTGATCCGCCTCGTACCCGAGCCGAGCCACGAGGGTCGGTCCCTCGTCGGCCTGTTCCGGAAGCAGGTCGTGCTCGGCCCGGACTTCGACGCGCCGCTACCCGGCTTCGAGGATCTCGGTGGCTGACCGATCCGAGGAGCTTCAGCCGCTGCTGCTCGACGCGCACGCCTTCCTCTGGGCCCTCGACGACAGCGAGCAGCTCGGCGCGAACGTGCGCGCCGCGCTCCAGTCCGGCCGCCAGGCGTGGCTGTCGTCGGCGACGGTGTGGGAACTCGGCATCAAGACGTTGATCGGGCGACTGGCGCTCCCGGTGCCCCTGCGCGAGCTCGTACAGCGCGCGGCGGTCGACGGCGGCGTGCGCGTGCTCGACGTCACGCCGGAGCACGCGCTGCGCGCGTCCGAGCTGCCGATGATCCACAAAGATCCGTTCGACCGGATGCTGATCGCACAGGCGATGACCGAGCGGCTGACGCTCGCGACGCGTGACGGGCGGATCGAGGGGTACGACGTCGCTACCCTCTGGTGATCCCCCGAGAACGCCCGGAGCGACGGACGCCGGCGGTCAGGCTCACCGGCCCCGAACGAAGGAGCCCGCCGTGAACCAAGGTTCACGGCGGGCTTCAGAGGTTGGGCATACAGAACGATTTTCGAACTGGCTGGCCGGGCTCACGCAGGACGCGAGCACGCCAGACGTAGGGATCTCCCAAGCACTTCGTGAGCTGATGGCGGCGCGGCACCCGGCGCCGGGGTGCGGAGCCGGAGCGGACGACTCATAGGCGGCAACCGAGCCGCACGCTCAGCGCGTCCCCCACCCTTCCACGACGTGGACCCCGCTGCAACTGGATGCCGGGGCCGATTCGCGTGCTCGCCCAATCACCTCGGTAAGAGGCCACCGTCAGGCGGCTTCGACACCCGCCTCGCCGAGCGCACCCAACGGTAGAACCGCCCTCATCCCCGGGCGCAGCCGCAGCCACACGTCGGCCACGCGGGCCGCCCCGTCGCTCGACACCCCCGCTTCGGGTCCTCGAACCAGCGCTTCACCCAGCCGCCCCGTCAACCAGGACGCCGCAGCCCACGGCACCGTGACCACGAGCAGCCCGCGCTCGTTGCGGAACCCGGCCTCGCCCCACGTCCCGAGCGGCAACACCGCGCCTTCGCCGTCCGGCAACCCGAGCGGGTAGACCTCGACCGAGCGGCCTCCCGCGGACGGGCGAACCGTCATCTTCCCGACCATCAGCGGCTCCAGGAAGTGCATCACCGGCCGGCCGAGCGCCTGCTCCAACGGGTCGAAGCTGAAGATGCCGAACCCGACCCGCGTGACCGGCAGCGTGAGGTCGATGCGAATCGGAGCGGCCCGGCTCATGCGGCCTCCCCATCCGACCCGTCCGCGTCGTCGCCGTCGACCGGCGCCTCCGGAGTGTTCGGCGCCGGCTGGTGGACCGGCTCGTCGTCCTGATCGGAGTCGTCGTCGTCGTCGTCGCGGTCGTCGTCGTCGTCGTCGTCGTCGTCGTCGTCCTCGGACGGCTCCGGGGCGTGGTCGGGCAGGCTCTCCTCGATCGCCGTCGTGAGGCTCTCGGCGACCTCGTCGAGCAACTGAAGCCCCTGCGCGAGCAGCTTCTGCAGCGCCGCCAGCCCCTCGAGCTGGAGGTACGTCAGATGGGCGAGCGCGAACGACTGCTCGTCCGGTGACAGCCGCGACCAGTCGCGCATCGACGCGGACAGCGCGCGGGGCGTCTGCGCGTCGAACGCCTCGCCGTAGAAGGTGCGGGCGGATTCGAGGAACAAGAGCGCTCGGGCGCTCTTGGCCTTCGG
>CAIUDO010000894.1 GCA_903897935.1 uncultured Pseudomonadota bacterium | reverse complement strand
GTCGGCCTCGTCGACGACGCTCACCTGGTTGCCCCAGAACAGGTTGTACCCGCCAGTCAGCGTGGTCGACGCGCTCGCGTACACGCCGATGCTGCCGTGGTGGACGATCGTGTTGCGCACGTCGACCTCGCCGCCATCGAGCAGCAGATCGGCGACGGCAGCGACGTTGTTGGCGAACGTGACGTTCAGCACCGAAGTCGCCGGCCCGCCCGGGGCGGTCTGCACGAGGTGGGCCGCCGCGCCGGCCCCGCTCGCCGAGCCCCCGATCACGAGGTGGTCCAGGGTGACGGGGCCCGCCGCGTCGGCGACGGCGAGCGCCGCCCCAGAGTCTGTCGCCGCGTTGTCGCAGAACGTGCTGTGCGCGACCCGGGTGGACGTCGCCCCGATGACGAAGAAGCCCGCCCCGGACGCCGCGAGGTGATCGGCGACCCACATGCCCTGCGCGTCCAGCGTCCCGCGCTCGGCGACCACGAACCCGCCGCTCTCGGTCGCGAACCCGCGCTCGGCGCGGAGCCCCGACAGCGTCGCCGCGACCTCCGACAGGTACAAGCCGCCGCCGTACCCCGCGGACGCGTCGACGACCGACCCGCCGTCCCAGGAGAGGGTGCCGCCGTATTGGTAGAGCGCCCCTCCCGCGAGGTTGGCCCGCGCGTTCGACACGTCGACGGCGCTCAGCGTGACCGTCGACCCGTAGGTGTAGACCCCACCCCCCGTCCACGCGTCGACGTCGACGAAGGACGTGTCCGACACCGACAGCGCGCCCTCCAGGACCTGGATCGCGCCTCCGTAGGGGGCCTGGGTGGCCTCGAACGACCCCCGGACGACCGTGAGGCTGCCCCCGTCCGCGCGGAGCGCTCCGCCCCCCGCCCCGGGGTCGGACGCCCGTACGGTGGCGTCGCGGAACGAGGTGTCGGTGACCGTCGCGACCGCGTCGGCCAGGTAGACGGCGCCGCCCGCCGAGTCCGCGCGCACCGACGAGAACATCACCCGCTCGAGCGACACCGTCGGCGCGCCCTCGGCGGTCGTCCAGGCGGCGATGGCCCCCCCGACCAGCGCCCGCCCGCCCGAGAAGGTGCTGTCCATGACCGCGAGGTCGCTGTCGACGATCGCGATCGACCCGCCAAAGTTGTCCGTCGACGATCCCGAGAACACGCTGTTGGTCACCGACACGTCGCTGCCAATCCCGGCCAGCAGGTCCGCCCCGGCGAGGCGCGACCGGTTGCCCGACAGGTCGGCCCCGCTCAGGCGGACGGTCGACGACACCGCCAGGATCACGTTCCCTACGAAATCGTGGACCGACAGCTGCTCGAGGGTGACCTCGGAGCCCGCGAACCCGAGCAGCGGGCGGCTGTAGCCACCTTCGGCGGAGAGCCGAACCCCCAGCACGACCGCGTCGACCACCGACAGGCCCCGGCTGTCGTCGGGCAGGTCGAACCGCACGTCGGTCACGGTCAGGGCGCCGCCGAGCTGGACGAGCGCGACCGGGCGGGCATCCCGTCCCGCGAGCGGCTCCGCGGTTCCGAGGACGCCGCCTTCGAGGGTCAGCGCGCAGCCGAGCACCCGCAGCGCGGGCAGCACGACGGCAGGCTCGGCGAAGATCGAGACGTCGTGCGTGATGACGACCGCGGTGCGCTCGGTCTCGTACCCCGACGCGACGAACACCGACCCGCCCGCCTCCGCCAGCGTGACCGCGAGGTCGATCGTCGGCACGTCGGCCGGCACCGCTACGTCACGCGCGAGCGCCCAGGACGCCGCGAGCGCCCACGCCAACGTCACCGCGCCGCCCGCCGCCGGCCGAGCGCGAGCAGCGTCGCCAGGACCGCCCCGGCGGTCGCCCCGCCGCCGCCCGTGGTCGTGCACCCGCCCGCCACCCAGCTCACCGAGGCGCAGTCTTGGTCGACGCCGTCCCCCTCTTGCTCGGGCGCACCGGGGAACACCCGGGGATCGTCGTCGTCGCAGTCGGCGAGCACCTGCACGCCGTCGCCGTCCTTGTCGTCGTCGTTGCCGTCGCAGTCTTGATCGGTGCCGTCGTACCAGACCTCGGACGCGTCCGGGTGCACGGCCGGGTCGGCGTCCGCGCAGTCGACCAGGTCGTCGAAGCCGTCACCGTCGGAGTCGACGACCGGTGGGGCGCCGGGGCCCCCGAACGCGCCGATGTGCGAGCGCGATCCGTCCGCGTTGAGGATGGTGGGGTCACCAGCGAACAACGCCGGGGACGTGGCGCGCAGGGTCAGGTTGGCGTCCTGGCACAACCCCGCGGCCCACAGCTCGAACTGCGGGTCCGCGAGCACGTCGGTCGAGGCGGGCTCCGTCACGGGCGGCTCGGTCTCGAACCAAAGGTTGTAGCCCGTGGTCAGCCCCGGATCGGCCAGGGCCGACAACCCGCCGCCGCGCGCGAAGATGGTGTTACGAACGTCGATCGCGCCGCCGCCGAGGTGCAGCTCGTTCGCGGTCCCCCGGTTGCCGGCGAAGGTGTTGTTGCGGATCGTGGCCGCGCCCGTGCCCGACATGGTCACGGTGACCGCCCCGCTCGGACCGACGCTCCCGATCACCACCGCGTTCTCGATCAGGTGGGTGCCCGAGCGCGACGACAGGGTCATGGCCGCGCCTTCCCCCTGGGTCGCCGCGTGGCACCACAAGCCGCGCCGGACAGTGGTCTGCGTGGTGTCGTCGATCTGCAGCGCCCCCGACGACACCCCGAGCGGGTCCGTGACGAGCGCGTCTTCGATCAGCACCGTGCCCCCGGCGACCTGCACGAACGAGCCGGTGATGGCGTAGCTTCGTGCGCTTGCGACCCCGAACAGGGCGGTGTCGGCGTTGATCGCGAAGACGGTGCCGCCTTGCCGCGCGGCGGCGTCTTCCACGGAGCCGCCGGTCCAGGTGAGCTGCCCGCCGTCGAGCACGACGCCGCCACCTTGTTGGCCGGCGGCGGCCGACCGCAGCGTCGGGTTGACGAGCACGAGCGCGCTCTCCGCCGCGGAGATCGCCCCACCCGAGATCGCGGAGAGGTCCTCGAACGTGACGTCGGTGGCTTGGAACGAGGCCTCTTGAACGTGCACCGCGCCGCCGAACCCGGCTTCGCTGCCCGTCACCGTGCCGCTCGTCCAGACGAGCTGACCGTGATCGACGAACACCGCGCCGCCGAACCCGGGATCCGAGGGCGCCCGGGCCGTCCCGCTGCCCGACACCTCGACGCGCTCCATCGTGGACTCCGCGTACGAGAGCAGGACCGCCCCGCCGCCCCAGCTCGCGTACGCGCCGTCGAACGTGACGTCCCGGAGGGTGACGGACGCCAGGTTCGCGGCCTCCCCCAGCACCGAGACGCAGCCGCCGTAGCTGGTGCTCACGCAGTCGACGAAGCTCGTGTGGTCGCCGATCGTGAGGTCCGACGCGAACGCGAGGATGGACCCACCGGCCGAGCCGCTGCTGCGCGTGAACGTCGAGCCCTGGACCTCGAGCGTCGCGCCGTCCTTCGCGACGAGGTCCGCCGCCGTCTCGCCGGAGTTGTCCGTGAACGTCGAGCCGTCGACCTGCACGCTCCCGCCGTACGCGATCACCGCGCCCCCGCTCGACGACGACACGGAGAGGCCGACCAGCCGGGCCTCCGACCGCTCGAGCCAGAACGCGGGCGCGTAGAGGTGGCCCGTCATCGACACGAACGACGCGTCGACGGTGGCGTCGGTGGCGTACACACCCATCGCGGCGTCGAGCACGTCGATGGCGACCGAGTCGAGCGTCAGCGAGCCGCCGCTCTGCTGGATGGCGGCGAGCCCGTCCCCCTCCCCGAGCCCGTCGACCGGCGACACCCCGAACAGACGGCCGCCGAAGATGGACCACGGGACGCTGTCGGCGTCGAACGCGGGCAGCGCGACGTCGCCCTCCGCCTCGATGTGGACCGCCTTCGTGACCGCGACGCGGCCGTCCACCAAGCGGTAGTCCAGGGTGACGTGCACGGTGCCGTCGACGTCGACGAGGTCGATCGCCTCCTGGATGGTGCGGACGTCGGTGGGGACCCAGAGGTCGGGCACCGCGTACGCGGGCCGGGCGGCCACGAGGGCTACGAAGGCTGTCAGAACGGCGCTTGCTCGCCTGCCCCGCCCCTGAGCCGCAGCCCGATGCTGTGCGTCCATGGTCCCCCTCCGATCGGCACCGTCATGGCGTACTCGAGGCCGCCGGCGTCGTTCTCGACCCCGAGGCCCCACCCGAACGACGTGTCGCTCCCTACCATGGCACCGCCCGCGCGGACCCGCAGGAGCGCGGCGCGCAGCTCGGCCCCGCCGCGCACGATCGGCGCCCACGCCGCCCCGGTGGACAGCCCACCCTCCGCCGCGATCGCGCCGATCTTGCCGGCGACCTCCGCGCCGGCGACGAACGACGGAGGCGCGTCGAGCTCATGGTTGAACGGGACGAGGTCGCGCGCCGACACCCCGACGCTCATCCCCTCGACGGGCACCGCGGCGACGCCGGCGTCGAGGTCGCCGACGGTGCCGCTGCCGCCGAGGTCGTTGTTGTACAGCGACAGGCCGCCGCCGATCCCGAGCGCGACCCGCCGGTCGAGCAGCGGCAACGACAAGCCCGCCGCCAGCAGGTGGTCCCGCCGGGTGTTGCTGACCTCGTCGCCCGACGGGACCCAGCCCGGCAGGTCCTCGGCGGCGATCGCGGGCGCGTCGCGCGAGTACAACCAGGTCACCCCGAGGGCGACCGGGCCGGTGCGGGCGTCGACCGCGCTCGCGCCGAACCCGAGCAGCTTCTCCGTGCCGCCTACGCCTTGCAGGTCGACGTCGAACCGCTCGACGAGGCCGAGCGCCGCCGGGTTGAGGGTGACCGCGCTGTCGTCGCCGAGGGCAGCCACGCCGCTGCCGCCCATGGCGCCACGGCGGGCCCCGGGCACGTCGTCGATGGCGTAAGCAGCCTCGATCCACAACAACAGCATCATGCTCACGCCACACCTCTCGCGGTCCGTGCGGGCGCCACACCCGCAGGCGGTCCGCCGCAACATGAGCGTGCTAGCCTGGTTCGGCGCGGTTGTCCGCCGCCGCCGGGTGGAGGCCCGTGTCTGACCCGTCCCCTGCCGCGCCCGCGCGGTTCGTCTCGGTAGCGCTCGCGCGGCCGCTGCAAGAGCCCCTCACGTACGCGGTGCCCGTCGGGCTGGACGTCCGGGTCGGCCACGTCGTGCTGGTGCCGCTCGGGACGCGCGGAGAGACCGGCTACGTCGTCGACTGCGTCGCCGAGTGCGACCTGCCGGCGGACCGGGTGCGGGCGGTGCGGCGGGTGCTCGACCCCGAGCCGGCGTTCGATGAGCGGCAGCTCGCGTTCTTCCGATGGATCGCCAAGTACTACCTGGCCCCGCTCGGGATGGTGGTCGCGACGGCGCTGCCGTCTGGACTCAAGGCGGGCACCGTGCGCACGCTGGAGGCCACCGCGACCGGCGCCGACGCCTTGCTCAACCCGCTCGATCAGGGCCCGCAGATCCAGGTGCTCCGCGAGATCGCGTCGCGCGCGGGCTTGACCCTGCAGGGCCTCACGCGGCGCCTCGCCGACGAGCTCGACGCCGAGGTCGTCGACCGGTCCGTGCGAAGGCTCGTCCGCGACAAACATGTTCGTTACGCGATTCGAGAGGTCCACGAGACGCGCGGGACGTTGGTGGGGCTGCGCCTGCTGGCGCCGCCCGCGGCGCCGCGCACCCCGCGGCAGCAGTCGGTCGTCGACCTCCTCGCGGCGGCCGGCGGCACGATGGAGCTCGCGTCGGTGGTGGCGGCGCTCGGGCCCGGCGCCCGCGACGCCGCAGCGCGGCTGGCTCGGGACGGCGTGATCGAGAAGGTGGATCTCCCGTGGCGGGACCCGCTCGACCGGGTGGCCCCGCAAGCGGACCGCGCGCCCCCGCTCAACCCGGCCCAAGCGGCGGCGCGTGACGCGCTGTGCGCCCCGGACGCGGCGGGTCCGTGGTTGTTGTTCGGCGTGACGGGATCCGGCAAGACCGAGGTGTTCTTGCACGTCGCGCGGCACGCGCTCGCGCAGGACCGGCAGGTGCTGGTGCTTGTCCCCGAGATCGGGCTCACCCCGCAGCTCGTCGGGCGGTTCCGCGCGCGGTTCGGGTCGGCGGTCGCGGTCCTGCACTCGGGGCTCACCGGTGCGGAGCGGCTGGCGGCGTGGCGTCGGATCCGGGCGGGGGAGGCGCGCATCGCCGTCGGGGCGCGGTCAGCGTTGTTCGCACCGTTTCGGTCGCTCGGGCTCGTGGTCGTCGACGAAGAGCACGACGACTCGTACAAACAAGACGACGGCGTGCGGTATCACGCGCGCGACCTCGCGGTGGTGCTCGGGCGCGACCACGGGTGCCCCGTCGTGCTGGCGTCCGCGACGCCGTCGATCGAGTCGTGGCACAACGCGCGGCGGGGCGTCTACCGGTCGTTGTCGTTGCCGCTGCGCGCCACCCCGCGGCCGGTGCCGGTCGTCGAGGTCGTCGATCTGAGCGCGCTGGCCCCTGGCGACGACGGTCGGCGGCCGCTGCTCGCCCCCGAGGCCGTTGACGCGCTCACGACGACGTTCCGGGACGGCGGGCAAGCCGTCGTGCTGTACAACCGTCGCGGGTACGCGACGATGGTGTCGTGCTTGTCGTGCGGGGGCACCTACGCGTGCCCGAGCTGCGGCGTGTCGATGACCCTGCACCGCGGGATCCGGTCGCTCGCGTGCCACTACTGCGGGTTGCGGCGGCCGTACGACGGGATCTGCCCGCAGTGCCACAAGGCCGACATGGAGGAGGCCGGCAAGGGCACCGAGCGCATCGAGGAGTCGTTGGCGGCGATGTTCCCGGACGTCCCGATGGCGCGGCTCGACGCCGACACCACGACGACGCGGGGCGCGATCGCGACGATCCTCGAGGCGTTTCGTGCCGGGCGGACCCAGATGCTCGTCGGAACGCAGATCATCGCCAAGGGGCACGACTTCCCGGGGGTGCAGACGGCGGTCATCGTCAGCGCGGACCACGGGTTCCGCCTTCCCGACTTCCGGGCCGCCGAGCGCACGTACGCGCTGGTGGTGCAGACGGCGGGTCGAGCGGGCCGGGGATCCGTCCCCGGGCGGGTGATCGTGCAGACGTGGACGCCCCACCACTACGCGCTGCAGCACCTCGCGGACGCCGACGCGTTCTTGAGGGCGGAGGCTCGGATCCGGCAGACGCTCGCCTACCCGCCGTTCACGCGGCTGTGCCTGGTGCGGCTCGACGGGGTGGAGCGGGCGGCGGTGCAGCGGACCGCGGACGCGCTGGCGCGCACGCTGCGGGCGTCGGTTCCGGCGGGGTCGGCGATCGACGTGCTCGGCCCTGCCGCAGCGGCGTTGCCTCGGTTGGTGGGCCGGTGGCGGGTACAGCTCGTCTTACGCGGCGCGCGGACGGCGCCGTTCCGCGCCTGGCTGGAGCAGCGGGCAGCGGATCTCGCGGGAGCTTCGGGCAAAGGCGTGCGGGTCACCATCGACGTGGATCCCCGCGACCTCCTGTGAGCGGTCGTCAACGGTTGTCGTCGGGCCCACCCGGCGGCGCCGCTCGGTGCGCACGATCCGCCGCCCCGCGCGCGGGGCATAGGAGGACCCATGGTCACGATGGTGTTGACGTGGGCGGCGGCGGCGCTCGCAGGCGACCGGCCGCAGCCCTTCTCGGACGAGGTGTTCGTCGCCGCGAGCTCCGGGCCGATGCTCGGCGTGCAGGTCATGGAGCTCACCCCGGAGCTGCGGGCGCACTTCGGAGCGCACGACGACGAGGGCGTGCTGGTGGCGCGCGTCACCGACGGCTCGGCGGCGGCGGACGCCGGGGTACGCGTCGGTGACGTGATCGTCGCGGTGGCCGACGCCACGATCCCCGACGGCTCGTCGCTTCGGTCCGCGGTGCTGCGGTCCGCCGGTGACGATGTCCCCATCGAGGTGGTGCGGGGTGGCCGATCCCTCACGTTAAAGGCGGAGCTCCCCGACGCGCCCGACCCGGCGCTGGCGTCGCCGGCCGGGCCGCCTCCGGAGCTGTGGCGGTGGCTCGGCGGTGCGGCGGGCGTGGACGGTGTCGAGGAGCGCCTGCAGCGGCTGGAAGAGCGGCTCGACGCGCTCGAGGGCGAAGCTCGGTAGGGGAGGGGAGGGCGAAGGCGGCTTCGACGACGCGGCCGGGTCAGCTCACCAGCCGCCGCCGGGGCCGCCCTGGCCGAGCTTGGTGCGCAGCGCCTCCAGGCCGTCTTCCCCGATGAGCTCGGTGATCTCCGCGCCGACCGCCTCCCGGGCGGCCTCGCTCTCCGCGCGCGCTTCGTCGAACGTCATCGAGCCTTCCCGGGCGGCCGCGAACAGGGCCATGCGCTCGTCTACGTGGCTGGTGACGAGCGTCTCGAGGGCCGTCCGGGCGGCGTCTTCGAGGTCGAGCTCGTCTGCGAGCTCGGCGAGGGCGGCCGTGGTCCGTGCTTGGGCCGCTTCGCGCCACCGCGCGCGCTGCACCTCTTCGGCGCGCGCGCTCTCTTCCTGCACCAGCCGGGCGACCTCGTCGCGCAGGGCGTCTTCGCCCCCTTCGGAGGGGAGCTCGCTCGTGGGGGCGTCGACCGGGCTGGTGGGCGTGACCCGCGGCCGGGCGACCGCAGCGCCCTCGGCGCCGCCCGCTCCATACACTTTTTGGCGCGCGCGACGACCGCTGCCGCCCTCGCTGACGGCCGCCACCGAGCCCCGCGCCGCCGACCCCTCGGTCAGCGCAGCGACCTCGGCCTCCAGGGCCCACACCCGCCACCCCAGCACGGCGACGACGACCCCAAGCGCCGCCAGGCCCACCCATGCACCTCGGTCGGCCATCGGAACCTCCGCTCGCTCCGTACCCGTGCGGGCCTCGTCGCACCAACGCACAAGGACGTGCGTAAATAAATTAAAGTAATACCATAATAACTACGATAACGTAATCGACCGGGTTGTAGGGAACACCGACGCCGCGCGAGGGTTGGGGGGATCGGAGGTTCGCCCCATGTTGTTGTTCTCGTTGTGGATCAGCCTCGTCGCGCCGGACGCGTCGGCGGCGGCGCCTGCCGACATGATGCAGGCCGCGTGGAGCGCTCCGACCGCGGGCGAGGTCGCGCCCGACTTCACGCTCACGAAGCTCGGCGGGGGCAGCTGGACGCTGTCGGACTGGCGTGACAAGCGGCCGGTCGTGCTGATCTTCGGCTCGTTCACGTGAGGGCCGTTCTGTAAGAACGCCGGGAGCGTTCAGAGCCTGTACGAGCGGTATTCGGATCGAGCGGAGTTTGTGTTCGTGTACGTTCGCGAAGCACATCCCCAAGGTGAGCCCTCCCGATCGGGGCGGCCGCCGCAGGTCGTGCCAGGGGGCGGCGGCGTCGGCGCGCTGCCGCTGGCCGGCACGCTGGAGCAGCGCCTCGAGGGCGCCGCGTTGGCGTCGGAGATGCTCGGGCTCACGATGACGGTCGTGGCCGACGGCATGGACGACGCGGTGAACTACGCGTACGGCGCATGGCCGGATCGGCTGTACCTGATCGGGCAAGACGGCCGGATCCAGTTCGCGGGGCAGCCCGGGCCGCGGGGCTTCGATCCCGCGGCGCTGGAGGCCGCGCTGCGGCTGCTGCCCGCGCCCGAGCCGTCGGGCGCGGCCGCCGGCCCGGTGGTGATGCCTGCCCCGAGCGCCGGGACGCAGCCAAAGATCATCGAGCTCCCGCCGCGCGCCGATGAGTGAGCTGGGCGGGAACCAGGGGCGCCGCGCGCCCCTCTCGGCCGAGCGTCGCGGGCGGAGCGGCCGCGACCCGTCGTTCCCCCTCGATCAGTGGTCGGCGAAGATCCGCGGCGTCGACACGGTGTTCCTCGATCACGGGGACGGGCCGCCGGTCGTGTTCGTGCACGGGCTGGCCGGCAACCTGACCCACTGGCGGTACGTCGCGCCGGAGTTCGCTGAGCACCACCGGGTGGTCGGGCTCGACCTGCCGGGCTGCGGGGCCTCCGCCCCGTTGCCGGGCGCGACTACCGTCGGCCACTACGCGACCCACGTGCTCGCGCTGCTCGACTTCTTGGAGCTCGACCGGGTCACGCTGGTCGGGCACTCGCTGGGCGGCATGGTGGCCACGCGGCTGGCGGCGAGCCACCCGGGGCGGGTGGCGGGCCTGGTCCTGGTGAACCCGGCGGGCTTTCAGCCGATGCCCGCGGTGGTCGCGGCGGCGTCGCGGGCCGCGCTGCATCGAGGCGTGTTGACCACGTTGCTTCCACGTTTCTGGCGGCAACTGCTCGGTCAGGTGTTCCAGGACCACAACGCCCGCACCGAGGGCTTCGTGCGGACGGTAGACGCCACGCACGATGTGGCCGACATCCACGGGATCGCCGCGGTCATCGCTGCGCTGCGGCCCGACTTCGTCGAGGCCGACTACACGGGCCTGCTCGAGCAGCTGTCGATGCCGCTCGGCATGATCTGGGGCGACCGCGACCGCCTGATCGCGCCGAAGGTGCTCGAGCGCGTCGTCGCCCGCCGGAGCGGGGCGTTGGTCGAGGTGCTCGCCGGAGTCGGTCATATGCCGATCATCGAGCGCCCCGAGCCGGTCGTCGGGTTGGTGCGCCGGGTGCTCGCCGCATGAACCTCGCGCGACAAGCGCGCGAGGCGTGGGCGGAGGGCCGGGTCGACGACACGATCCGCGCCTGCGTCGCGGTGCTCGAGCGCGCCCCGCGCGACGTCGATACGCTGATCCTGCTGGCGGTGGCGCTGATTCGGCGCGGAGACCCTGCCTCCGCCCTCGACGTGCTCACGCGCGCGCCGGCCCGGCACCCGGTCGCGAGCTTGCACCGCGCGCGGGCCCACCTGGCGCTCGGCGAGGCGTCGGCGGCGCTGGAGGGTGTTCGGCGGGTCGTCCGCGCGGAGCCGTCGTTGGTGGAGGCCCAGATCGTCTGGATCGAGGCTGCGATCGCGGCGGGCCACCCCGGAGAGGTGCGCGGCGTCGCGGAGCAGCGGGCGGCGGGCGGTCTGCAGGCCGACGTCGCGCGGCGGGCCCGGGTCCGTCGCGCGCTCGGCCACCCGGACCCAGCGGAGGGCCTCGACGCCGACGGCTGGCGGCGGCTCGCGTTGGCGCTCGACCCTGCGCGACCGGACGACGCGGCGTGGCTGGAGCGCGCCGCGGCGGCGTGCCCCGGCGACCGAGACGTCGCGACGCGGCTCGGGCT
>CAIUDO010000893.1 GCA_903897935.1 uncultured Pseudomonadota bacterium | reverse complement strand
CGGCGGCGGCGGCGCGTGCGCCGGCGTCGCCGATGGCCGGTACTTCGCGGTGCTCCCGGACGATTGGGACGGTCGTTCGCCCCTGCCGGCGCTCGTGCACGTACACGCGTGGAACAGCGATCCC
The DNA here is from genome assembly GCA_903897935.1 of uncultured Pseudomonadota bacterium. GTDB lineage: Bacteria > Myxococcota_A > UBA796 > UBA796 > CAIUDO01. The sequence continues at coordinate 1,383 of CAIUDO010000893.1, read as the reverse complement.
CAGCGGTGGCTCAACGACGACGGCTTCCGGCAGGCGGTGTCCGACGCCGGGCTGCTCCTGCTGCTGCCCGAGGGCATCGGGCAGTCATGGAACGTGTCGCAGGACCCCGGCGAGCGCGACGACGTCGTGTTCATCGACGGCGTTCTGGCCGACGCGCGCGCCCGCTGGCCGATCGACGACGCGCGGGTGTACACGACCGGCCACTCGGTCGGCGCCGCGGTGGTGCACCGCCTCGCGTGTGAGCGCGCGAGCACGTACCGCGCGTTCGGCCCGATCTCGGGCGGCTTCTGGGTGCCGATGCCCGACGCGGCGAGCTGCGGCGGGCCCGTGGACCTGCTCGAGCTGCACGGCACCGGAGACACCACCTGGCCGATGGAGGGCCGGTCGTTCGGCTCGCAAGGCGGGCAAGCCGCGATCGAGGACACCTTCGCGTTCTGGGTCGCGCACGACGGCTGCGAGGCGAGCGACGCGGTGGCGTCCGCTCGTCCGGGCATGAGCTGCGACGCGCGGGTGTGCGCGGGCGGCACCGTCGAGCTGTGCCTGCACGACGGGCTCCACGCGGCGCCCGCCGGCTGGTACGACGAGCACCTCGCGTTCTTCCAGGAGCGCGGCCTCTGACCGCGGCCTACTGCACGCGAACGGTGTAGACCGAGCTCCCGATCACGAACCGATCCCCCGGCGACAGCACCAGCGGGGTGCCGTCTTCCGGCGCGGCGACGTACCACCCCTCGTTCTGCGACACGAAGAACGGGCGATAACCAGCCTCGGTCCGATACGTCTCGAGGTAGTCCGTCAGCTCGACCTTGCTGCCGTCGTTGAGGAGCGTGACCCGCACCCCGTCGAGGGTCAGGGTGCGCGGCGCGCGGGTGGGCAAGCCGCGGGTGAGCAACGCGGCGGCGAGGTCGTCTTCGTGGTCGAGCTGCAGCAGCCGGGCGCGCGGGTTCGGCAAGCGGCGGTCCTCGACGAGCTGCATGACGACCAAGAAGTCTTCGTCGCCGCGCTCGTCGCGACGAACGATCTCGATCGGCATGTTCTCAATGTCGGTCCGCTCACCGAGCGCGGCTTCTTCGCCGTCGATGCGGACCTCCGACCCGTCGAGCACGACCAGCGACGCGCGACGGCCGCGCACCGAGAACGACACGTAGCTGCGGGCGGTGAACGACTGGTCCGGCACGACGCGGTTCTCGGGCAACACGAGGTCGGCGCCGGTGTGGTTGCCGAGCACCAGCGTGCCAGCGACCATCCACCCTACCTGCACGATCTGCACGCGCCGGCCGAGCTCGAACTGCGCGTCTTCGTCGTCGACGGCGACGACCTCACCGACAGCGGCCCTCGGGGCCGCGGGGGCTGGCGTGGCCGCGACCACGGGAGCGACGGGGGGCG
>CAIUDO010000892.1 GCA_903897935.1 uncultured Pseudomonadota bacterium | reverse complement strand
GCCGCGCTCGACGGCGGCGACCCGGAGCCCGCGGCGTGGTTGGCGGCGCGCCTTGCCGGGCCCGACGGGGTGTTCGCGCGCTACGATGCCTACATCGCCGCGCTCGTTGCGCTCGGTCGGCAGCACGGCGTCGCGCTCGACCTGGTCGACGTGGACCCGGTGGTCGGTCCGGTGTCGCGCGCGCTGGCGCTGCTGCGTGGCCAGGTCGGCTCGTTGCAGCGTGGTCAGCCGGCGGCGTCGGGGGCGCTGCGCGCGGCGGCGGCGCTCATCGAGCCGGCCTCGGAGCGGATGTCGGCGTTGATCCAGGAGGCTTCTTCGGTGGTCCTCGACGGTGCGCGCTGGCGCGCGATGTGGGAGGCGGCTGGCCCGCACGAGGACGGGCCGTCGTTCGAAGCGGCCGGGCCAGCGCTCCGGGTGCGGGTGCACGGGGCCGACCTCGAAGACGTGCTGGTGAACCTGCTGCGCAACGCGTCGCGCGCGTCGGCGGCGTCGGGGGGCGCCGTGGTCCGCGCGGAGGTGTCGGTAGACGAGGATCCCGTCACGGGCGTGGTGTTGGCGCGGGTGGTGGTCGCGGATCAGGCGCCGGCGCCGCTGCCGCAGGCCGCGCTGCGCGCTCCGGTGGCCGGCCGCGGGTTGTCGGTGGTCGTCGCCGCGGTGCGTCGCGCGGGCGGGGCGATCCGGGTGGTGTCGGTGCCCGGGTTCTCGAAGGGGGTCGCCGTGTTCTTGCCGATGGTCGAGGAGGCCACGTGAGGGTGCTGATCGTGGAGGATGGGTACGAATACGTCGAGGTGATGGAGCGGTTCGTCCCGGATGGCTTCGCGTGGGTGCGCGCCGGAGACGGCGCCGAGGCGGTCCGCCTGGCGACCGCGGAGCCATTCGACGCGATCCTGCTCGACATGCGCTTCGATCGTGTGCCGCCCGACCGGCTGCTCGGCGACCTCGACGAGGCGGCGGCCCGATTCGATGACGATCGTGCGCAAGGCGCGCGGTTCCTCGCCGAGCACCAAGGCACCTACGTGCTGGAGGCGCTGCGGCGGGCGGGGGTGCGCGCCCCCGCGGTCCTGTCGTTCGACTTCGGCGACGCTCCAGCGCGCTTCAGCCGGTTGGCCGCCCGTAACGGCCCGCTCGCTTGGGTGGCCGACGGCGCCAGCCCGCTGACGATCGCGGCCGCCTTACGCGCGCTCGCGCGCGGGTGAGCGACGTCAGAGCAGATCCGCTACCGGCGCGACGTCGGACAGCACACACGTCGACGGGTCGCCGGTCTCGACGCCGCCTTCGTCGCTCCAGGTGGTCACCCCGGTCGGGCCCCAGCAGCGCTCGATGATCAGCTCGCCCGCGTCGGTGTCGACGACCCCAAGCGCGCGGCCGCCCGTCGCGCCGTGGGCGACCGCGAGCTGCCCCGGCCACGTCGCGCCGTCCTCCGTGACCGCGAGCCAGCCCTGGATCGCGACGCCCGAGTCCCCCCACGTGACCCACCGCGCGAGCGGGACCGCGTCGTAGGGCGCCGAGTAGTACGAGACCGACGTGACCGGGAGCCCGGGCGACTGCTCCCACCAGCCGATCGCGACGACGCCGGTCAGGGGCCCTACGTCGAGGGTGGCACCCGACCCGGCGAGGTCCCAATACGCGTTCGCGACGCCGGCCTCCGCGCTGCCGGCGCCCAGCAGCGCATACGGCGCCTCGCGGTCGGGGGCGCCGTCGATCGACCACGCCAACGCGGCGTCCGGGTCGCCCGCGACCGTCGCGTTGACCCACCACGAGGTGAGCACCCCGTCGAACAAGCCGACCGCGGGCACCTCGAACCACTGCCGGAGCCCAGCCTCTCGCACGTCGGGGGTGGTGGCGCGGAGCGCGTCGCCGGATCCGGTGACGAGCACGAGCACCGGCGCGAGGCCATAGGCGGCGTCGACGGCCGCGCGAAGCGCAGGGTCGACCTCGATCCCGGACGGCGCGGCCAGCAGGTCGCCGGGGGCGAACAGGCGGTCCGAGGTGGGCAACACGGCCAAGAAGGCGTCGTCCTCCAACAGCGCCGCGTTGGATAGCGGGTCGCCGCACGCCGCCAGCAGCACGATCACAGGCGGTACCCGACCACGAACAAGCCGTCCCACAAGGTGGGCCACCGCTCGTCGTCCCAGGTGACGGGCAGGATGTGCGCGCCGAGCTCGAGCCCGATCTCGAGGTGGGCGACGTGCACCGTCACCCCGGCCGCGAGCCCAGGCGCGACCGTCCACGACACCTGGCGCGTGTCGGCGAGCGGCCCGTCGACGAACGAGCGGCCGATGCCCATCGCGGCGCCCCGCAACGTCACGCTCGGCTCAAACGGCCCGAGATCGGGCGACCAACCCACGCCGAGCGCGAGCGAACCGCTGCCGGCCGAGACGTCGACCGGGCCGAGCTCGGGGAAGGTGAGGGCGCCCCCGCCGGCGCCGGACACCAGGTCGATGACCCCGTCGACGCCGCTGCGGTGGGCGAGGCGCACCCGCACCCCGCCTACGGTGTGTCGCGGCACGTACTGGTCGGCGAGCGCGGTGTCGGCGGGGAAGCCGCGCGATCCGAGCAGCAGGCCGACCGACGCGTCGGGGAGGGCCGCGCGGCGGACCTGACGCGCCAGATCGCCACGCGCCGCGGTGTCGTCGTACGCGACGGAGACGAAGTCGATCGCGTCGACGGTGACCTGCTCACCCGCCCCGACCACGTACCGGGCCTCTTCGACCCAGGTCGGCGTGCGGTGGTGGACGTAGTACAACCCAGGGCGAATCGGCAACGCGACCGAGTCGGTGCCGTCGACCTCGGCCACGTAGCGCTTGCGGGTCTCGTCCCAGACCGCGAACCGCCCGTCCAGGTCGCCGCCGAACCGCAGCGCGCCGTCCGCCGCGTCGAGCCAGGTCAGCGGCAGATCGCCCGAGCCGCTCAGGGTGAGGTCGAAGCTCGGCGTCTGCGCGGCGGGGGCGGTGCGCGTCTCGATCGTGGTGCCGGCGTACACGGCCGCGTAGGCCTCGTTGAGCGTGACGACGCCGTCCCGGTCGGCGTCTCCGGCGCCCGCGAGCGCGGAGTGAAGGAACCACGTGAAGTAGCCGCCGCCGATCTCGTCGCTCTCCTGCGCGACCTCGGACGCCGCGGACGACGTCAGGATCGCGGTGCCCGACACCTCGGTGATCCCGACGTCGAACGCGAGGGGGGGCCCACGGGTGCCCCCGCGGCTACGCACCAGGCGACCGCTGTGGCACGCGTCGACGAAGACGAGCCGGACGTCCGCCGCCGCGGCGTCGACCGCTTCGCGCAGCGCCTCGTGGGTCAAGCGCTGCGCCCCCAGGTGCAGCCCGACGTCGTCGCCGTGGCCGCTCCAGTACACGATCGACACGACGCGGTCGCCGCGCGCGCGGGCCTCCGCGACCCGATCGTGCAGCTGCCCGAGCGCGGCGGTGACGCGGGGTAATGTAGGATCGAGCAACAAAGTGGCGTCGGCCGTCGCGATGGATCCGCGCTCCACGAACAGGTCGCGCATGCGCTCGGCGTCGGTGGTCGCGAACACGAGAGGCTGCTCGCCGTCGGCGCCCCGGTTCGCGCCGACGAACAAGCCCACCCGCACCTCCCCCGCGAGGGCGAGCGGCACCAGGGCCACGAGCATCAACGGCGCTCCACGACGACCGACGACGCGCCGACGCGCTCGGCCCACCGGACCACCGCGGGCGCGCCCCCTTCGCGCCACGCCGCCTTGATGCCGCGGTGCACCGGGTCTGCCGGCACGTCGAACACGGCGACGAACACCTCGGGGCCTGGCGCGCCGTCGAGCACGATGGTGCCGGGCAGGTGGACGGGCTCGCCCGCGGTGATCGGCTCGGGATCGCCGGACGCGCCGAAGTAGATCGACACCGCGCCGTCGCCGTCGATCGACATCAACACCACGCCCGCCGCTTCCGGAGCGAACACCGTCGCCCCGAGCACGTCGCCTTCGCCGAGCGGCGCGCCGTCCCACGGGACCAGACGCCCGTCGACGGCCCGCGACAGCGTCAAGCCGGGGGTGGCCCCGCGTGCACGGATCGACGGGGCGTCGGTCGTGGGGTCGGCGGCCCCGACCAACGCGCTGGACAAGCCGGCCGTCAGCGCGGCGGCGGCCGCCAGCATGAGGAGCGGGGCCCACGTCGAGCGGCGCTTCGGCGCGACGCGGCCACGGATCGCGGCGGCGTCGAACGGCGGCGCCGCGGCCCGCGCGCGCTCGAGGCCGTCGAGGAACGCGGCGGCAGCGGGGTCGTCGGCGATCGCAGCGCGCAGCCGCGCGGCGTCGTCGGGCGGGAGATCGTTGGTCGCGAGGCGGCAGAGGTCGATGCGCGACCAGGACGGCCCGATCGTGGGGGTGACGCCAGAGGTATCGTTCATCCTACCTCCTCGAGCGATGGAGCCGTGAGGCCGAGCGCCTTGCGGGCGCGCTCGACGAACGTGCGCACGCGCTTGCGCACCGTTGGCACCGACAAGCCGACCAGGCGCGCGGTCTGCTCGCGGCTGCACCCGTCCACGAAGGTGTAGAGCACGGTGGCCCGGGTCTGGTCGTCGGCGTCTTCGAGCAGCGGCGCGATCGTGCGCCAATCCAGGAGGACGCCGTCCGGTTGGGGGACCGTGGCGTCATAACCAAGGATCTCAGGACCATGACGGTCGAGCTTGCCCGCCCGGAGGCCCCGGTCGCGCAGCACGTTCAGGCAGTGGTTGGTCGAGATGCGGATCATCCAGGTCAACGGGCTCGCTTCAGCGCGGAACGCTTCGTGGTTGCGGAGGACACGCGCGAACGTCTCGTGCACCGCGTCTCGGGCGTCCTCGTCATTACGGAGGATCGCCCGACACCGGTGGTGGAGGACGTGCGCGTAGCGTGCGTACAGGTCGCCGAGCTCGGCGTCGGTCATGGGCAACTTCCGCCAACCGTTGGACACGCGAGCGCCCCAAACCAGAAAGGGCGTCGACCGCGCGACCATAGTCCGATCTCACGAGCGGGAACGACGTCCGAGACCCCGGCAACGAGGCTGATCCTGGCCTGGCGATCTGCGGGGACCGCGGGGCCGGTCAGGAGAAGTCGTCCTCCACCAGACCGCGCACGAGGCGAAAGCCCAGGCTGTAGCCGCGGCCGCGCGGCGGCATGGCGACCCGACGGGCGAGGTGGATGTGCTCGGGCGTAGCGTTCCAGAACGCGCCCATCCGAAGCCGGTAGCCGCCCTCGGCGTCGGCGCGGCCGCGCGAGTCGACGACGTCGGCGCACCAGTCGCGCACGTTGCCGGCGAGGCCACGCACCCCGTAGATGCTCTCGTCCTCCGGGAACGCGGTAACCGGCTGCGGGGTGGGCTCGCCGTGGTGGCTGTCTCGGATGCAGCACCAGTTCGGCTCGATGTGGTCGCCCCACGGCAACGAGCGCCCGTCCACGCCGCGGCCCGCCTTCTCCCGCTCGTCGGCGGTGGGCAGGCGCCAAGGAAGTCCGGTCTTGTTGGCGTACCAAGCAGCGAACGCGGAGGCGGCGAACCAGTCGATCATCACGACCGGCACGTCGGGCTGCCACGCGTGACCGTCGGCGTCGACCTGCAGGCCGAACCGCGCGCCGTCGAAGCTGAAGATCGAGGGGCCAAGCCCTTCGGCGTCGGGCGCGCGCTCCCTCGGCGCGTGTCGGAGCGCCTCTTCTTCGTTGCCCATCGCGACCAGATCGTCCAAGAACGCGATGAACTCGGCGTTGGTGACGGGGAAACGGCGCATGACGAACCCCTCCAGCCACCGTGTGGTGAGCGGCTCGTCTTCGAGGCCGCCGGAGAGGTACGGGCCGCGCGCGACGAGCACGTCGTCGGGGCCGAGCGCGCCCGCGCGGGGCAGCCGGATCGGGCCGTGCGACAGGTGGTCGGGCGCCGAGCCGTCCCAGTGGTCGAGCCGCCCGACGCGCACCGGGTAGCGCACGGTCATGCGCTCCGGGGCGCGCAGCTCCAACAACCAGCTCCCGCGGGCGAGGGCGATGCCTTCGAGTGGGGCGCCGCCGAGGGTGCCCGAGGGCTGGGGCACGAGCCGCCGGTCCCGCCGCGCGACCCGCAGCAGGCGCACCGACGCCGGCGGGGAGGTGTGCAGGGTCAGGTAGCCGTCGCCGCGCAGCCACGCCGCGTGCTGCCCAGCGTCATGATGGCGTAACAACGCTGCGTATCGGGCTGCCGCCGCGTCATCCCGACGAGACTCGGCGCGGGCGTGTTGCTCCTGGTAATGGTCCGCCAGGGTGGCGTGGGCCTCCGCGAGGTCGGGCGCGTGGGTCAGCGCGGCCCAGCACCGCTGGGCGAGCTCGACCTCGGTGACCTCTGCCTCGACCGCGAGGGTCGCCGCGCGATCGGCCTCGGTCCACGCGGCGCGCTTGACGTCGATCGGCGCGGAAGGGGGCAGATCGGCGAGGCGGCGCGCTGCGGCGTCGGCGAGGGCGTCGGAGGCCTGGCGTAGCTCACGCGCGCGGGGCTGCAACGCACGCGCGGCTTCGACCAGCTCGAGCGCCCGCGCCCGCTTCCGAACGCCGTCGAGCCACGTGCCGAGCTCCTCCGCGACCCGGATGGCGGACGGGCGGCCCGCAGGGTCGGGGGACATCGCGCGCCGACAGAGCAGCAGCAGCTCGCTCGGTGGGGACGGCGTCGTGGGCGGCTTCGCGTCGCGGTCGCGGGCGGTCGGGGTGCCCGACACCGTCGATGAGCCTAAGAAGCTGCGCTCGCTGCCCTCGGGCGGTGGCGGGCGCCCCGTGAGGATGTGGTGCAGGGTCGCGCCGAGCGCGTACACGTCGGCCGCGGGCGTGGCGTGCCCGTCGGTGCCCAGCTCGGGCGCCATGTACGCCGGGGTGCCGACGAAGCCGATGGTGGGCCCTTCGCCGTCGATCCGTCGTGCGAGGCCCCAGTCGACGACGGTCACCTCGCCGTACGCGCCCAGCATGATGTTGGACGGCTTGAGATCGAGGTGCAGCACGCCACGATCGTGGGAGAACGCGACCGCTTCGCACACGCGCCGCAGCGACTCGATCATCCGTCGCAACGACCAGCCGCCCCCGGAGCGCTCCCAGTTCGTGCGCGACGCGCGGTGCACCTCGTCGATGACGTCCGACAGGGTGCGGCCGCGCACCTCGCGCATCGTGTAGTAGGGACGCCCGTCGTCCATGAACCCGACGTCGTAGACCTGGATGACGCCGGGGTGATCGAGCAGCGCGGCGACCCGGGCCTCTTCGCGGAACTGCCCGACGAGGTCCGCGCGTGCGCGGTGCCGCGGCTGGATCGCCTTGAGCGCGACCCACCGGTGCAGCGCGGTGTCCCACACGCGGAACACCTGCCCCATCCCGCCCGCGCCGATCGGCTCCATGTCGCGGTACCGAGCGGCTGGTGGGGTGGCCGGGGCGGCGAAGGGGTGCGGCGCGGGCTCGGGCAGCGCGCTCACGTTCGTGAGCGTGGGCATGTCGTCGCCCGCGGTGGGCAGCGGGTCTGGGACGTCGTTGCCGAGCCAGGTGGGCTCGCGGCCGGGCGCGGGCGCGGCGGCGCGTACGGACGACTCGGCCGCGCCAACCAGGAGCACGGCGCTCACGCGGTCCGCGAGCGCGCGCCGCTCTTCCGGGGTCGCGGCGGCCGCCGCGCGGGCGGCGGCGGCCAACAAGTCGTCAGACACTGGGCAACCAGCCTCGAGTCAGGGATTGCCGTTCATGACACCGAACGGCGCCGTGTTGGGCCCATCCAGGATCGCCCACGTGCCGAGGACGGGGTGGCCGGTGCCCTGCGCGACGACGGTGCCGCCGTTCTGGAGCGCGTTGGTCACGATCGCGTCGGGCTCGTCAACCCAGATGTACCCGATCACGCGGACCTGCTGGTCGAGCACCAAGCCGGCGCGGAACACGTTGTTGCTGTCTTTGAACTTGTAGTACAGCTTGTTGCCGGCCAGCTGGACGGTGACGTACGTCCAGCCGAACGTGGCGGTGAGGAACGTGGTCGCGGCGGACACGTCCGTAGTGCGGAACTCCAACCAGGTCTGGGGCATGCTGCCTCCCGCTGCGCCGCGGGCCGGAATTGGCCGGGCTTCGTGTTCCTAGTCGATCAACGGTCCGAGCGCGACATCCGCATCAAGGGCGGGTGCACGGCGCCTATTCGACGATGCGCGCGTGCAGGACGTAGTCGAGCTCGGGGAACTGGGCGAGCAGGTAGGTGTTGCCTTGCGCCTGCAGCTTGCCCTGATTCGGGCCGCGGCCGCGCGGCGGGCCGTCGCCGTAGCCGGAGTAGAGGGCGTCGACGATGTCCATGCCTGAGACGACGGTTCCGAACGGCGAGAACCCCATGGCGTCGAGGTTCGTGTTGTTCTTGTGGTTGATGAACACCTGGGTGGTGCGGGTGTCCTTGCCCGACGTCGCGAACGTGATCATGCCGCGCGTGTTCGACTGCGTGACCGGGTCGTCGGTGATCTTGGCCTCGGACCACGCCGCGTTGACCTCCGGGAACCCGCTGATCCCGAACTGGACCATGAAGCCCTTCACGTTCCGGAACATGCCGACGCTGTCGAAGTAGCCGGCCTGAACGAGGTTGTAGAAGCGGTCTGCGCCGAGGGGCGACCACGCGCGGGTCACTTCGACCACGAACGGGCCCTTCGTGGTGGTGAACGTGACCTGGAACTTCTCGGGCGCCGTCGCGGTGGCCTTCGACGGGTCGAGCAGCGCCGGGTGGTGGCCGGCCGGCAGGGCGGTCAGGATGTCGGTTCGAACGGGCTTCGGAGCCGGAGCGGGCGGCGCTGGGGGGGCGACCGGCGGCGGTGGCGGCGGGGCCGGCTCCACTTCAGGCTCGGAGCACGCGGCGATGAAGAACAAGGCCAACAAGATGGCGCGCATGACGGGGACCCTCCAGCGAGCGCGCTCCTACCCGATAGGCGGCGTGATGACGACCCGAACGCCGAGGGCTGGTTAAGGCGCGCCGCGGGCTCGGCCCGCTGGACGACCATCGAGGGGCCGCAGATGCGCACAACGGAAGGCAAGGGCGGGGCCGACGTAAAGACGGCGGGCGACGCCGAGTCGGTCGCGGTGCTGCTCGCGGCGCTCGATCAGGTCGAGGTCCCGGAGCGGTGGGCCCACGGTTTTCACACCTACCCGGCGGGCATCCACCCGGACGCCGCTCGTCTGCTGGTCGGGCACTTCGCGAGCGGCCCCGTGCTCGATCCGTTCTGCGGGGGCGGCACCGTGCTCGTCGAGGCGCGCGCTGCGGGTTTTCCTACCTACGGGCTCGACTTGTCGCCGACGGCGGTCCGCGTCGCGCGGGCGCGCACGGCGACCCCGGACGAGCCGACGCTGAACCGGACCCGCTCGATCGCGCGCGCGCTGACCGCCGAGGCACGCGCCGCCCGCGACGTCTCGCCCCCGGAGACGGTCGCGCGGGTGCTCGCGACCTGGTACGCCCCCCACGTCATGGTCGAGCTCGAGGTGCTCCGCCGCGGTATCGTCGCGGTCACCGAGGAGCCCGTGCGGGTGCTGCTCGAAGCCGCGTTCAGCTCCATCCTCGTCAAGACGAGCTTCCGTAAGTCCGACACGTCCGCCCAGCGCGAGGTGCACGACCGGCCCGCGGGCACGGCTGCGGTGCTGTTCCACAAGAAGGTGCGTGAGCTCGGCCGGCGCCTCACGTCGTACCGAGACGCCGTCCCGGCGGGCACCCCAGAGGCGCGCATCCGGATCGGAGACGCGCGCGAGATCCCTCGCAACGTGCCGTTGTCCCTGGTGCTGACCTCGCCACCGTATCCAGCGACCTACGACTACTTGCCGTTGCAGCACCTGCGCCGCGTCTGGCTGGACGACGACAACCGGGGGCTCGAGCGGGAGATCGGCGCGCGTCGGCATTGGCGCGACGGCGCAGCGGCGGCCCGCCGGCAATGGGCGTCGGACACCATCGACTGGACGGCGTCGGCGGCGCGCGCGATGGCCCCCGGGGGGCGGCTCGTCGTCGTCATCGGAGACGGGCTCGCGCCGGCTGGCGTCGTCGAGACGCTCGGCCCTACCCGCGACGCGGCCCACGCGGCCGGGCTCGGCTTGTTGGCGTCGGCGAGCGTCTACCGGCCGGATCACGCGCGCGGCACCGGTCGCTGGGAGCACGCGCTGGCGTTCGAGAAGCCCCGTTGACCGGGCTCCTCGCGCTGTTGTGGGCGTGTGGTAAGCCCTCCGCCGAGACGGCGGCGCCCCCGCCGCCCGCGGACACCGGCCCTACCGATCCCCCGATCGAGACGGGCGGCGACACCGGCGGCGACACCGAGCCCATCGGCACGATCACCGCGCGCGCGGCGCAAGCGGGCGTGATGGTGCACGCGTGGACCGTGACGGTGGAGCTGGATCCGCCGGGGCCGGTCTCCGTGGTGTGTGCTTCGGATGACGAGCCCGGCGAGGTGCTCACGCCGCCTCCGCTCGACGACGCCGCCCGCCACGACGTCGACGTCGCCGGGCTGCTCGCGGATCACGCCTACACCTGCACCGCTACGTCTGGGCTGCGGGTAGCGTCGGTCGCGGTGCGCCCCGCGCCGCTGCCCGACGATCTGCCGGCCCCCACGCTGATCGGCGCCCCAACGGCCGCGGCCGGGTGGACCGTTTACTCCTGGATGTCGCTGGGGGCCGACTTCGCGCTCGGGGTGCGCCTGCTCGTCGTCGACCCGCTGGGTCGCCCGCGGTGGACGTTGGCCCACCCCTCGGACGTGCTGCTCGACGTCGACCTCGGGGTGTACGCCGGTACGCTCGTATTCGGCGGGGGTAGCGGCGGCTCCCTCGCGGGCGCTGACCCGCTCGCCACGGCGCCGCGCCAATACGACGTCATGGGGCGCTTGTTGTGGCAGGGGCAAGCGGTCGACGACGGCGGCGCGTATCACCACCACGTCGATCGGCTCGCCGACGGCTACCTGGTGTTGACCAGCGGCTCTGAGATCGGCCCAGACGGGACCTCCCGAATTGGAGGCGCGCTTCGCCTGCTCGATCCCATGTCTGGCGCGACCGCGTGGTCGTGGACGACGGAGCGCGGGGTCGCTGACGGCGCGTTGTCGCCCGACCACCCGCTCTGGGTGACCGACCCGTACCACCTCAACTGGGCGACGCGCCGCGCGGACGGCGTGTCGTTGGTCTCCGCGAAGAACCAGGCGCGCGTGATCGCCATCGACCCCGATGGTTCGGTGCGTTGGGTGTTGGGCGAAGGCGGGGACTTCGCGTTGTACGCTCCGGACGGCAGCCCGCTCGCCGACGACGCGTGGTTCGCAGACCAGCACGGCCTGTACCTCGATGGGGATCGGCTGTGGGTGTACGACAACACCCACCACACCGAGTCCGGCGCAGAGTCGCGCGCCATCGCCCTCGATCTCGACGAGGCCGCGCGCACCGCGACGCTGGCGTGGTCGTGGACCCAGCCCGGCTGGCTCGAGCCGATCTTCGGCAGCGTGCAGCCGCTGTCGAACGGCAACGTGCTGATCGGCATCGGGCACTGTGAGGGGTGCTACGCGTTCCCGGACGGTGTGGGTGACGGTCCGTCGCGCATCCTGGAGGTCGACCCGGCGGGCGCGACGCCGTGGGGGCTCTGGTTCCCCACCGAAGACGACGCGATCTACCGAGCGAAACGCGTGGATGGGTGCGCGCTGTTCCACCACGCGGGCATGTGCGTCGACGCCGGATGACTAACCGAGGCCGATGAGCGCCCCGAACGCGACCAGGGTGGTGAGCACGAGCTGGAACGCCGCCCCGATCGCGAACGCCTTGCCCGGCGAGCGCGTGAACGAAGCGAGCATCACGCCGAACAACGCGCTCTCGATGACGTTCAGCCCGATCAACGCCGCGAGCTCGCCGAGCGGCATGGACGTGAACGGCTGAAACACTGGCAGCAGCTGCTCGGCGGCGCCCCACACGAGCAGGCTCCCCGCGGTGGCCGCGACCTCTGGGTTCGTGTCGAGTGCGCCCCGGCGGCGCGGCAACCGCACGGAGGGGCGCAGGGCGCCGACCAGCAGGACCACCAGCCCGCCCGTAAGCGCCATCGCCGGCCCGGACGCGGCGACCGAGATGAGCCGAAGGTCGACCCCGATCGCGTTCACGAGCGCTGGGTTCACCACGTACGCGAGCAAAAAGGTGAGGAGGATCCATCCAGAGACGCCCTTCATGAGCGCGACCCGACCGGGACGCACCCACTCGGGCTCGGCGTCGGGGCGGGTGGCCAGGCGGGCCCGGAGCGCCTCGGCGCCAACGGCGAGGTCGACCGCGCGCGGACGCTCGGCTGCGACCGTCGACGCGTCGTTGCGGTGGGTGGTTCGCGACTCCGTTCGCAGCGACGACATGCGCCCCCCATGGCGTCGGACCGCGGCGACGCGCCGCAGTTCCACCTCATCCATGGCGGCGCGGCGCCGTTCGCGCCACCGGTCCTTGCCCAGCGCGACGGTTCTTGACGGGAGCAATGCCCTTCAGGCTGCCAGGTCGTCGACTCTTTGGCGCTCTTACGGGACGATGGCGCGCGCCGCGACCTCGGCCGCCGCGACGAGCGGCCCCGGGTACAGCCCGACCCCGACCACGCCGAACACGCACACCGCGATCGCGATCGCCGTCGAGGTGTCGACCTTCACCGGGGTCGGATCGGCGGGTGGGTTCATGAACATCGCGCGCGCGATCCGCAGGTAGTAGAACAGCCCGAGCACCGAGACCAGCGCGGCGAGGACCACGAACCAACCAAGGCCTTCGCCCCATGCCACCAGGAACAGGTACAGCTTCGCCCAGAACCCGACCGCGAACGGGATGCCGCCGAGCGAGAGCAAGAAGACGAGCATCATCATGCCGAGGCCGGCGTTGCGGCGCGCGAGGCCGTCGAACGACGCGATCGAGCCGTCCCCTCCGAGCGCGTGCACGACCAGGAACACGCCGGCGTTCGTGAACAGGTAGGCGACCGTGTAGAACAGCAGCGACGCGATCGCGTCTTGAGTGCCCATCGCGAGCGCGAGCAGCATGAGCCCGACGTGCGCGACGCCCGAGAACGCGAGCAGGCGCTTGGCGTTGCTCTGGTTGAGCGCGAGCAGGTTGCCCGCCAACATCGAGAGGGTCGCGAGCGCGACGAGCGGGGCCCACGAAGCGAGCCGCAGACCGTCGTCACCGGCGAGCAGCACCTGCACCAGCGCGACGAGGCCCGCGATCTTCGGCCCCACCGCGAGGAAGACGACCGCAGGTGACGGGCTGCCTTCGTAGGTGTCGGGCACCCAGAAGTGGAACGGCACGACGCCGAGCTTGAAGCCGACACCGGCCAGCGCGATCGCGGCGGCGATCGCCGCGAACGGCGTGGGCATCATGGTGGCGTGGTTCGCCATCAGCTCGAGTTGGGTCGAGCTCGCGAGGCCGCTCAGCGTGCCTAGACCGTACAGGATCGCCGCCGTCGACACGCCGCCCGACAGCAACAACTTCAGCGCACCTTCCGTGCCTCTGCGGTCGTCCCGCGACCACGCGGCGAGCACGTACAGAGGAACGCCCATCAGCTCGAACGCGACGACCAACGTGATGACGTCCTTCGCGCCCGCCAGCAGGGACATGCCGAGCGTCGAAGCCAAGATCAGCAGGTGGTACTCGCCCTGTCGGCGTGGCCACCGGCTCTCGCTGCTCTCGAGCCCAGCGAGGACCGCGAGCGCGCCCCCGATGTAGAACACGGCCTTGACGAAGGTCGCGAACGCGTCGCCGTGGTAGCTGCGGCCGAACGACCACCCGGTGGGCTCGAGCACGATCAGCGCCACGAACGCCGTGATCAGCGTGGCCAGCGCGCCCCACCCGAGCACCCGCTTGGCGCCGGGCGGCATCAACACGTCTGCCGTCAACACGCTCAGCAGGCCCGCCGTGAGCACGAGATCCGCAGACAGCGGCTGGAGGCCCACCCACACCATCTCGGGCGTCATGGGGCACCTCCGACCGCGCCCGACACGATTGTGGCGAGGTACCGCACGGTCGTCCCGTCGATGAGGTCCAGCATCAGGCGAGGCCATACGCCGAGCACGACGATGCTGACCCCGAGCATCCACAGCGCGATGCGCTCGAAGAACTTGGCGTCTTCCAGGTGCGCGAACGCGGGGGGCGGGCCCTGGCCCCAGAAGATGGTGCGGGTGGCGCGGAGAACGTAGACCGCGGTGAGCAGCGCGCCGGCGGCGCCGGCCACGGCCCACCACGGCGTCGCGCCTTGCCACGCCCCGAGGAACACCAGGAACTCGGCGACGAACCCGGCGGTGCCCGGCAGGCCGAGCGACGACAAGCCGGCGAGGGTGAAGAACGCGGCCGTCATCGGCATGACCTTCGCGAACCCGCCCATGTTGGGCAACCACCGGTCGTGCGTGCGCTCGTAGACGATGCCGACCAACGCGAAGAACAAGCCGGTCATCATGCCGTGCGCGACCATCTGGTAGATCGCCCCGTTCCAGCCGCTGACGGTGAGGGTGGCCGCACCCAGCAGCACCACGCCCATGTGAGAGACCGAGCTGTACGCGATGATGTACTTGAGGTCTTTCTGCGCCATCGCGCAGACGGCGCCCCACACCACGTTGAGCGACGCGACCGTCCCCACCCAGAACGCCCAATCCTGCGCGCCCTCCGGGAGCAGCACCATGCCGATGCGCATCACGCCGAACGCCCCGAGCTTCATCAAGACCCCGGCGTGCAGCATCGAGACCGCGGTCGGCGCCGACGCGTGACCGTCCGGCGACCAGGTGTGGAACGGGAACAAGCCCGCGAGCGTGCCGAACCCGATCCAAAGGGCCGGGAACGCGTAGAACTGCAACGTCGGCGAGAAGTCCGTGTCCTGCATGGCGGCCAGCGAGAAGGTGCCACCGGCTTCGTGGTACATACCGAACATCGCGGCGAGGATGAGCGCCGACCCAACGAGCAGCATGAGCGTGAGCTTCATCGCGGCGTATTCGCGGCCCCCCACGTCAAGCTTGCGGAACGCGATCGCGAACGGACCCGACGGCTCCACGTGGTTCGAGCTGCCCCAGATGCCGATGAGCAGGTACATCGGCAACACGGCGATCTCGTAGAACAAGAAGAACACGAACAGGTCCTGCGCCACGAACACGCCGTACACACCCGCGACCAGCAGCAGCAGGAACACGAAGAACTCGCGAGGACGATCCTCCACGCTGAACGACGCGAACGTGCCCGCGACGATGATGATGCCGGTCAGCACGAGCAAGCACGCGGCCCACCCGTCCGCCGCGACGGACCACGCGATGCCGAGCGACGGCACGAGGTCGTAGTGCTCGACCAGCGACAACGCGCTCGAAGAAGACGCGACCGCGAACGCCGCGACGAACGCCGACAGGCAGCTCGTGATCGCGCCCATCAGGGCGACCGCTCGGATCCACTCCTTGGCGTGCGCGGGCAGCACCAGCAACACGGCCGCGGCGAGGGCCGGCGCCAGGATGGTGAACGTGAGGATCGGGAAGTCCATGCTCATGTTCATCCCACCCACATGCGGGCCTGGCTGTAGACTGCCAGGAGCAGGATCCCGAGGGATATCGCCCACAGATAGTCGGACGCGCGACCCGTCTGCATACGACGGACGACCGTGCCGGCCTCCAGGAAGCCGACCCCAGTGAAGTTCATGAGCCCGTCGACCACGTAGCGATCGAACCATGCGAGGCCCGCCGACGCGACGAGCACGCCGCGCCGCCACGCCGTGTCCCACGCGCGGTCGACGATCCCGGACCGCGCCAACGCGCCGAGCGGAGCGAACGCTGCGTCCAGGCCGCCGAGCCCGCCTTGCGCGTGCTTGATCCAGGCGACCGCGAGACCGCCGAGCGCGAGCGTCGTCGCTACGATGCCGATCGGCGTGAAGTGCACGACGGCGAAGTGCACGTCGGGCACGCCCCACAGGTTGGCCATCACGCCCGTCATCCAGCCGGCGCCGACCGCGGGCAGCGCGAGCACGATGAGCGGCAGGGCCATCGAGGGGCCCGACTCGTGCGCGTGCTCCGCGTGCGAGGACGCCCTGCCAAAGAAGGCGAGCACCGCTGCTTTCCCCATGTAGTACGCGGTGATGCCGGCCGAGACCGTGCACGTCACGAGCGGGAACCAGAACACCGGGTGCTCCTGCGCCGCGTGCAGCAGCGACTCAAGCACCATGTCCTTGGAGTAGAATCCGGAAAGGAGCGGAACTCCGGCGAGCGCCAGGCACCCGATGACGAACGCGGCCCCGGTGACCGGCATGCGCCGCGCGAGCCCGCCCATGTCCTTGAGCTCGTTGCTGTGCACGGCGTGAATCGCCGATCCCGCCGCCAGGAACAGCAGCGCCTTGAAGAACGCGTGCGTCGTGAGGTGCAGGTACCCCGCCATGAACGAGCCGGTGCCGAGGGCCGCGACCATGTACCCGAGCTGCGAGCAGGTCGAGTACGCGAGCACCTTCTTGATGTCGGTCTGGACGACGGCGACGCAGGCGGCGAACACGGCCGTGAACCCGCCGACGACGCCGAACGCCGTCATCACGGCCTCGCTGGCGGCGAAGATCGGGTACGCCCGCACGATCAGGTACACGCCGGCCGCGACCATCGTCGCCGCGTGCAGCAGCGCCGAGACGGGCGTGGGGCCCTCCATCGCGTCCGGCAACCACACGTGCAGCGGGAACTGCGCCGACTTGCCCATTACTGCGAGGAAGTACAGCAGGCCGACCGCCGGCAGCGCGGCGCCCGCCGCCTGCAACGTGGACACCGTCTCCGGCCCCCAACCGAACGAGCCGGTCGCCGCGTATTGAACGATCAGGCCGAGCAACAAGCCGGTGTCGGCGAGCTTCGTCACCCAGAACGCCTTCACCGCGGCCTTTCCGGCCGAGCCCTTCTGCCAGTAGAACCCAATCAACAAGTACGAGCAGAGGCCGACGAGCTCCCAGCACACGAACAGCTGCAGCAGGTTCGGCGCGAGCACGAGGCCCTGCATCGAGAACAAGAACAACGAGTGCCACGTAAAGTATCGGCCGAAGTCGCGTTTGGGCTCATGCGCCATGTAGCCGACGGAGAACACCTGAACGCAGGTGGCCACCAGCGCGACCACGACGAGCATCGACGCCGACACGCCGTCGACCAGCACGCCGATCGTCGCGGCGCTGCTCCCGGCCTCGGGGAGCCAGCGGACCTCCTCGAGCAGCGCCTGCTCGGGGAGCACCGTCTGCCGCCACAGGAGCCAGACGCTGGCGATCAACGAGCCGATCGCCCCCGCGAGCGACAGCGCCGCAGCCGGCCAGCCCGCGCGACGCACCGGCGCGGCGACCAGGAGGAACAGCGCGACCGCGACCGGCAGGAGCACCGCGACGAGCGCGAGTTGCACGGCGTTCATCGTTGCATCTCACTTGCGAGGTCGATCTGGATGTCGCGCCGGGTGCGGTACAGCAGGACCACGATCGCGAGCGCGACCGCGACCTCCACCACGGTCAACGCCATCGCGAACAGGGCGAACGTCTGGCCGGCGACGCCGTTCGTGTAGTGCGCGAACGCGACGAGGTTGATGTTCACCGCGTTCGCCATGAGCTCGATCGACATCAGCACGCCGATCGCGTTGCGTCGCGTCAGGGCGCCGAACACGCCGAGCGCGAACAGGATCGCGGCGACTGAGAGGGTGAGGGGGAGCGTCATGGATCCGTCCGACGCGCGAGGGCGATCGCGCCGATCATCGCGATGAGGAGCAGCACCGACAGGAGCTCGAACGCGAGCAGCTGCGGCCCGAGCAGGTGGGCGCCAATCTGGGCCACGCTGACCGTCGCCGCCGGCTTCGCGGCGCCCCAGTCCGTCGACCAGATCCCGAGCAGCAGCGCGCCGGCGAGCGCAGCGGCGGTGATGCCCGCCCGCAGCTCGTGGGCGACCGGGTTCGGGATCGCGGCGTCGAGATCCCGGTGGGTCAGCATGACGCCGAACAACATCAGGGTGATGACGCCGCCGGTGTAGAGGACGATCTGGATGCCGGCCAGGAACGGCGCTTCGAGCACCACGAACAGGCCGGCCGTCGCGATGAGCATCGCGGCGAGCCAGAACACCGCGTGCACGAGGTCGCGAGCGCGCACGACGGCGATGCCGCACGCGATCATGAGGGCGCCGAGCGCCGACAGGGCGATCGTACCGATCACGTGGCCTCCCCGCTCGGCTTCGCGTCGGGATCTTGCATCGCGAACAGACCGGACCCGGTGTGCCATGAGCGCGGCTTCGACTTCTCGTTCGCGTACAGCTTGTCCATCGTGAGTACGAGGTCCTCGCGCTCGAAGCCAGGGGTCTCCTGGACCCGCATCATGATGATCGCGTCTTCCGGGCACACCTGGACGCACAGCTCACAGAAGATGCACGCTTGGAGATCCAGCGTGAAGTCCGAGCACGTGCCGCGCTTCTTGCCCGTGGCCGGGGACACCGCCTTCGGGCCCGTCCCGACGGTGATGACGCTGGATGGGCAGATCTTCTCGCACAGCTTGCAGCCGATGCACGCCTCTTCGCCGTGGGCGTCGTGCACGAGCGCGAACGAGGCCCGGTAGCGGCCTTCGCGCGACGCTTCGGTGCGAACACCCTCGGTGATCGGCGGCCGGACGAAGTTGCGCGCGGTGGCGGCGAGCGCGCGCCACGCGCCTCGCAGGTACATCACGAGGCCCCCCCGGGCAGAAAGCCGCGCATGATGGCGGTGATCATCACGAGCACGAGCGTGATCGGCACGAGGTACCGCCAGCACAGGTCCATGAGCTGGTCGGACCGGAAGCGATACCACGACCACCGAATCCAGTAGATGATGACGAACAACGTCGACGCTTTCAGCACCAGCCACATCGGCCCGAAGATCTCGGGCATCGGGCCGTGCGCGCCGCCCAGGAACAGCACCGAAGCGATGACGCTCGCTGCGATCGTGTGCGTGTACTCGGCGAGCATGAACAAGCCGAACTTCAAGCCGGTGTACTCGACGAGCACGCCGGCGACGAGCTCGCTCTCGGCCTCCGGGATGTCGAACGGGATGCGGTTCGCCTCGGCCAACGACGCCATGAAGAAGATCACGAAGGCGAACAGACCCGGCCCGGGGGGCCAGAACACGAGCCAGCCATGCTCCGCTTGCCACGCCACGATCCCGGAGAGGGACAGCTCACCGGTCGCGACCACCGGCACCATCGCGGCCAGCACGAGCGGGATCTCGTACGAAACACCCTGCGCGACCGACCGCATGCCGGCGAGCAGCGTGTACTTGTTCGACGACGCCCACCCCGCCATCCACGTCGGGAAGACCATCAACCCGGAGACGGCGAGGACCCAGATCACGCCGATGTCGAGGTCCGCGACGACCAACGCGCTCGACCACTCGTCTCCCGCCCACGATCCACCGAACGGGACCACCGCGAGCACCGCGAGCGCGAGCGCGAGCGGGAACACCGGCGCGAGGTTGAACAACGCGCGGTCGGCGGCGCGCGGGACGATGTCCTCCTTCTGCATCATCTTCAACGCGTCGGCGAACGGCTGCAGGATGCCGAACGGACCCACGATGGTCGGCCCGAGGCGGTTCTGCATGCGCCCGGCGAACTTACGCTCCCACCAGCTCGCGAGCGCCGACGCGGCGAGGAACACGAGCAGGACGGGCGTTCCGACGACGAGGCCGTGGATCCAGGGGTTCGAGAGCAGGGTCATCGATCCACCTCACCCATGATGGGATCGAGCGAGCCCAAGATGGCGACGACATCCGAGACCGTGTTGCCGGGGAGGATCCAGGGCAACGCGGCCATCGCGTGCAGGCTCGGTGGGCGGATCTTGAGCCGGAACGCAGCCGCGCCCTTCTCGGCGCCGCCGCCGATCAAGTAGGTGCCGAGCTCACCGCGCGGCGTGTCGATCGCCGCGTAGTGCTGACCGGCGGGCACCTTGATCTGGGTGTGCAGCTTGACCGGCTTGAGGGCGGTGATCGGCCCCTGCGGGATGTCGTCGATCAGCAAGCGCACGATCCGCAGGCTCTCTTCCATCTCGGCCATTCGGACGATGTACCGAGCCCAGCAGTCGCCGTCGGTGGCGACCGCGACGTTGACGCCGACCTCGTCGTACGCGTGGTACGGGGCGTCGCGACGAAGATCGTGGTCCACCCCGGACGCGCGGAGGTTCGGGCCCGACAGCCCCAGCTCCAGCGCCGTCGCCGCGTCGATCACGCCGACGCCGCGGCTGCGCAGGTCGAACACGTCGTTGTCGGTGCACGCCGCGGTGTACTCGGGCAGCCGCGCCGCGATCACGTCGCACACCTTCTTCACGCGCTCGGGCCACCCGACGGGCACGTCGTGCCGGTTGCCGCCTGGGGTGTGCGTATTGTAGTGGAAGCGAGCCCCGGTCAACATCTCGAACAGATCGAGGATGAGCTCGCGCTCGCGGAACGTGTACATCATCACGCTCGCGCCACCGCCGATCGTCCCGCCGATGTCGAGCGTGAACGTGCCGAGCCACAGCAGGTGGGACGCGATTCGCTGCAACTCCGCCAGGATCGTGCGGAGCACGCGCGCCCGGCGGGGGACCTCGATCTTGAGCGCCTCCTCGACGACCCGGACGATCGCTTGCTCGTTCGTCATCGGGGCGACGTAGTCGTGCTTGTCGACGATCGGGACGAGCTGCGCGAACGTGAGCTTCTCGCAGAGCTTCTCGACGCCGCGGTGCAGGTAGCCCGGGTAGGGGACGGCCTTCACGACGACCTCGCCGTCGATGAACAGCTTGATCCGGAACACGCCGTGCGTCGACGGGTGCTGGGGGCCCATGTTCAGGGCCATCAGGTCTGCTTCCGGGTCGTACTGGTCGATGTCGAGGAACGGGTTGACCCGCATGCGCAGGGGGCGCACGTCGCGCGTCGGGGCGGGCGGCGGCGGAGCCGCGCCGTGCGAAGTGGAGGAGCCCATGCTCACCGCCAGGGGGGATGTGGGGTGTCGATGGCGTACGACTTGCGGAGCGGGTGACCCTCCCAGTCCTCAGGCATCATGAGCCGGCGCAGGTCCGGGTGACCGGTGAACCGCACCCCGACGAGATCGAACTGCTCGCGCTCTTGCCAATCGGCGCCCGCGAACAACGGGAACAGGGTCGGGACCTCGGCTTCGGGGCCGATCTGCAGGCGCCACGCCGCGGTCACGCTCGGGTTCGAAGGCCGCCGCAGCACCGTCGCGACCTCGAACCGGTCCGAGCCGTCGGCTTGCGGCCAGTGGCTCGCGACGACGGTGACGTACATCGTGAACCCGAGGGACTCCTTGAGGAACCGCGCGACTGCCACGTGGAGATCCACCGGGACGACCGGGCCTGACGGGTCGGCGTCGATCGGGAGCGCGCTTGGGAAGGCGCCGCGCAAGGCGGCCCAGGTGTCGGCGTCCAACGCGGCCATCAGGTGGCCTCCTCGTCGACGCCGCCTTGCCGGGACGACGGGGTGTCCGACGCGCGCCGGGAGTTGCCTCCCAGGCCGAGATCCCGTGACGCCGCGAGCTGCTGCTCGGTCGTCGACGCGTCGCGGTCGGCGTCGGTCACCCGGCCGATCGCGGGATCGATCATCTTGTCGTGCTCCGGCCGTCCGTCGCGGGCGGGGACGAGCCCACGGCGGTGCAGCTCGACCTTCTCCTGCAGGCGCTTGAGGCCTACCAACACCTGGTCGGCGTTCGGCGGGCACCCCGGGATGTAGACGTCCACCGGGACGACTGTGTCGATTCCAGGGATGACCGAGTAGATGTCGCGATAGAAGTCGCCGGAGATCGCGCACGATCCCATCGCGATGCACCACTTGGGCTCGGGCATCTGCTCCCAGAGCTTCTTGACGCGCGGCGCCATCTTCACGGTGATCGTGCCGGCGACCACCATCACGTCGCAGTGACGCGGGGTGGGCCGGATGACCGCGCCCATCTGATCGATGTCGACGCGGTTCGCTGCCGAGGTCATGAACTCGATGGCGCAGCACGACGTCGCCATCGGGAAGATCCACAAGCTGTTCGTCGCGGACCACGACAACAAGCGGTCGAGCGAGGTGGTCGCCAGCGACAGGCCCGGGAAGTGGTCGAGGGTGTCGTACAGCGGGTGCGCGTAGGGGCGCCCGGACTCGTCTACTGCCACTTGATCGCCTCCTTCTTCACCGCATAGGCCCAACCGAGCAGCAGGATCCCCAAGAACACGAACATGTCGACCAGCGCGATCCAGCCGGCGCCCTCCAGCGAGACGGCCCACGGGAACAAGAAGGCGGCCTCGACGTCGAACAGGACGAACACGAGCGCGACGATGTAGTAGCGGGGATGGAAGCGGATCCATGCCGAGCCGTCGACCTCCTCGCCGCACTCGTAGGAGTCGAGCCGGGCGGGCGTGACGGTGCGGGCGCGCACCCGAAGCAC
The DNA here is from genome assembly GCA_903897935.1 of uncultured Pseudomonadota bacterium. GTDB lineage: Bacteria > Myxococcota_A > UBA796 > UBA796 > CAIUDO01. The sequence goes on along the minus strand of CAIUDO010000892.1, from coordinate 1,170 downwards.
GGCCGCGCCGATCAGCATGCTGATCGGCGCCGCGAAGCACATCGCCAGGAATACGAGCGCGGGGGCCCACTGTTCGAGCATGTCGTCGGCCAGCCCAGGTGAGAGGGGCCGCCGCATAATCCAGACCGGTGCTCGCTACAAGGCGCCGCGCGTCGTGTCGGCGGGTAAGCCTACCGCGGAAGCGCTCCATGACCAGCACCGTCGCGCCTCGGCGACGTCCCGCGCGCGGGCGGACGGGACGATGACGGAGCGATCGTAGAGGTACAAGCCGGTGCATCCGGCGAGCTCGGCGGACGTGGCGGCGTACAGAAGCCCGATCGCGCCGTCGGTGACCGAGCGCGCGACGAACCGGCGGCCGAGGTCGAGGAACGGGCGCATCCAGGGGTTGTTGCTCCCGATCGCCGAGCCGACATACCCCGGATGGATCGCGTTCGCGGTCGCGCGCGCGGCCGGGATCCGCCGGGCCAGCTCGAGCGTGAACCACAAGTTGCATAGCTTAGAACGGCTGTATGCCGCCGCGCCGTACAGCGGTCCCGCGTCGTTGAGGGCGAGGTCGTCCCAGCGCATGCGGCCGCGGTGGTGGGCGACGGACGACGTCGTCACGACGCGGCCCCCCACGGTGAGCCGATCGAGCAGCAACGACGTGAGCAAGAACGGCGCGAGGTGGTTGACCGCCAAGGTCTGTTCGTACCCGTCTTCGGTGAGCCCGTGCGTGGTGAACAGGGCGCCAGCGTTGTTGACCAGCACGTCGAGTCGATCCCATCGCTCGCGGAACGCGGCCGCGACGCCGCGCACGTCGGAGAGGCGAGCGAAGTCGCCCACGAGCACCTCCGCGGTCGCGCCCAGCGCCCGCAGCGTCGCGACCTCGGATTGACCACGGGCGGGGTCGCGCGCGGTGATGACGACGGTGACGCCAGGGCGCGCCAGCGCTCGAGCGGCGGCTTGACCGATCCCGCTCGTCGCCCCGGTCACGAGCACGACAGGTTGGCTCACAACGTTCGCTCCCGTGACGCGCCTCGCTCATCGCGCCCGAGCCAGCTATTTCTGTGCGCCCTCGGCGACCACGCTCCGGTCGCCCGCCCTGGTGACACGCTCCGTGCCCGATACGCTGGCTTCGATCCGTAGGTTTCCCGTCAGCGTGGTCCTCACTGCCCTCGTAGTGTTGGTGTT
>CAIUDO010000891.1 GCA_903897935.1 uncultured Pseudomonadota bacterium | reverse complement strand
GTCGCGTACGCCCCGTCGATCGTTCGTTCTCCTCCGTTCCACATGACCATCGGGCGGGTCCACGTGCGCTGGGTGAAGCCGCACAGCCCGAGCGCTTGCGTCTCGTGGCGCCATACGCCGTACGTCGGGGACCACACGGCGGCGGGGGCCGGGTCGTAGAGCACGACGGCCCGCCCGCGCTCCGCGAGCGCCACTGCCAGGGCCATGCCCGCGGGGCCGGCGCCGATGATCGCGACGTCGATCACGCGCGCCGTCGCACGGCGGGCAGGCGCCACCAGGGCGCCGACGGGACCGCGTGGTGCTCGAGGTGGAAGCCGAAGTGAAAGCACGCCAACAACGACGCCCACACCGGCAGGTCCAGGCTGCGCGCGCGGTGCGGCGGCGCGAGGTCGGGCCCCGCGCGGTGGGGCAGCCACGTGCCGACGACGAAGAGCTGGACCGCGCTGCCGATCGACGGCAGCAGCCAGAACAGCAGCAGGTCGACCATCGGGAGCCCGAGGCCGAACCGCAGCACCAGGAACACCGCAACCAGGCGGGCCGCCTGACCGACCGTGGCGTAGCGTGTGAAGAAACGGAGGAACCAGAGGACCGGGCTACTGTCTCCCGGCGCGTCGAAGTCGGGGTCGTGCGGTGTGCCGGGGGCCGCGTGGTGTCGCACGTGGGCGGCCTTCAGGCGCGCGTAGGGCAGCATCGCATACAACGACAAGCAGGCGGCGCCGATCTGGTCGTCGACGCGGCGGTCGCCGGTGATCGCGCCGTGCATGGCGTCGTGCGCGGTGATGAACAGGCCCGTGTAGAGCCAGGTGAGGGCGGCGAGGGCCGGGACGGCCCAGGTGAGGCTCGATGGGCCCGACCAGCCGATCACGAGGACGGTCGCCTGCAATCCCGCCCAAGCCGCCACGACGGCGGCCGCGACGCGCAGGCCCGGACTGGTGCGTAAGTTATTCATCACCTGCGCAATAACGCTTCAACGGTCCGAGGCCACCGGTGGATCGGTGGGGCACGTCACGCGTCGGCGCCTACGGCGGTCAGGGGCTCACCGATGGTTGTCGACCGTCGGCGGCACGACGTCCCCGCGCGCCTGCAGCTCCAGCGCCTCCGGGTGCGTGCGGTAGTGCGCCCGCACCGCGCGGGCCAGCGCCAGACGCGCGTCGTAGGTGACCGCCCCGTCGCTCGGCAGCGCCGCTACGAGCGCAGCGACGAGGGCCCCCTGCGGATCCGGCACCAGCCGCCCCCACGACGCCAACAGGTCGCGATCCACCCGCGACGGCAACGAGCCCATGATCCCGGCGTCGTTCTCGTCGTGCACCAACAGCCCCGACGTCGTCCCGCGGTCGAGCGTGAGCACCTGGAACAGGTACAGCGTGTGGTACGCCCGCTGAGCCGCCCGATCCGCGTCGGTCGCCTCCGGGTGCGCTCGGGCCGCGCGCTCGACGATCGACCCGTACGCGTCGATCGCCGCCTCCTCGATCCCACGCGCCAACGCCAGGTCGGCGTCGAAGTCGCCGGTGTCGAGCGCCTCCAGGTAGAAGTGCGCGACGCCGCGCGTGCGCCCGAGCGCCGGGATCGCGAAGTAGCGGTCGCCTTGCGCTGCGCCCTCGTCGAACCACCGGCCCGCGGCCCCGCGCAGCGCCGCCCGGAACGCGTCCGTGTCGGTCGGATCGGGGATCGACGGGTTGAGATCCGCCATCACCCGCCACGTCCCGCGCCCCGACCGCATCGCGGTGTAGCTGACGTGCAGGTGCATGCTCGGTGCACGCGGGTTGCCAGGGTGCACGATCGCCGACAACGCGGTGGCGCTGCTCAGCGCCTTGCCCGGCAGATCATCGTAGTGGATCGTCGAGACGTTCACCGACGCCTGGTCGAAGGCGCCCCGCGCCTGCCACCGCACGCCGCCCCCGTGCCGACCCCCATCCCGCGCCCACGAGACGGCCTCGAACCGCGTCGCGGGCCCGAGCACCACCGACGCCGCCTCGAGCCGCGCGACGTGCCGGGCCTGCAGCTCGGCGACCAGCGCCGCCGCTGCGGCGCGTCGTCGCAGCTCGATCTCGCTTGGTCCTTCGCCCATTGCCCCTCCAGGCGTCGCTACGTACGTTCGGCGCCGCGGCCGCGCTACGTGCCGCCCGCTGGGTGGACGGCGCTCGGAGGTCACGTGAACTATCATCAGGTACAAGCCTCGCTCACGTCGCGGTGGCTCGCCGAGGCCGGCGTCGGGCCGGGGCAGCGCGTGCTCGACGTCGGGTGCGGGCCGGGGTCCGTCACCGAGCTCCTGCTCGGCCTCGTCGGGGAGCCGGGCCAGGTCGTCGCGATCGATCAGTCCGACGCGTACCTGGCGGCGGCGGCGGCGCGTCACGCGGGGCGGCCGGTGTCGTTGCGCCGGGTCGACCTGAACGAGCCCCTCCCCGACGATCTGGGCCGCTTCGACGCCATCGTCGGGCGGCGCGTGCTGATGTACCTGCGCGACCCGGCCGCGACGCTCGCGCGGCTCGCCCCCCTCGTCGCGCCCGGCGGCGTCGTGTTCTTCCAGGAGCTCGTGCTCGACGGGGCCCGGTCCGGGCTGCCCCTGCACGACCAGACCCGCGACTGGATGGTCCGCATGCTCGCGGCCGAGGGCGCGTCGTGGGCCGCGGGGCGCGCGTTGCCGGCCTACTTCCGCGACGCCGGGCTGCCGCCCCCGGTGATGCGCGCCGAGGTCGAGGTCGCGGCGCCCGGCCACCCGGACACCATCACCGAGCGCATCGGGTGGGTGCTGCCGCGGCTCGCGGCAGCGGGCGTCGATCTGGCGGAGGTCGGCGTCGAGACGCTCGCCGACCGCCTGCGCGCCGAGCGCGACGCGGCGGCGGCGCCGTGGATGGTCGAGCTCGCGGTCGCCGGCTGGTGTCGGGTGGCGCGCTGACCTCGACGACGCGCCGCCGTCGGGGTGGATAGCTGAGTCCACCACGGGGGCCTGCTTGGGAGACACGTTCGGCGCTGCGTTCCGGCTGACCACGTTCGGCGAGAGCCACGGCGTCGCCCTCGGCGGTGTCATCGAAGGCTGCCCGCCCGGCCTCACCCTCGACGTCGACGCGCTGCAAGCCGCGTGTGACCGCCGCCGCCCCGGCACCTCCAAGCTGGTCTCGGGGCGCGCCGAGACCGACCGCGTCACGATCCTCTCCGGCCTCGACCGCGGCGTCACCCTCGGCACCCCGATCGCGTTCACGGTGCCCAACGTCGACGCCGATCCCGCGGCCTACGACGCCCTGCGCGACGTCTATCGCCCGTCCCACGCCGACTTCACGTGGGAGGCCCGCTTCGGGCGCCGGATGGTCGAAGGCGGCGGCCGCGCGAGCGCCCGCGAGACCGTCGCCCGCGTCGTCGGCGGCGACGTCGCCCGGCAGGTGCTCGCCTCCATCGACCCCGATCCCATCGACGTCGTCGCGTGGGTCGACAGCGTCGGCGACCTCCGCGCGTCCGTCGACCCCGACCACGTCACGCAGCAGGGCGTCGACGCGAGCCCGGTCCGCTGCCCGGACCCCGCCGCGTCCGCCGCGTTCGAGGCTCGTATCCGCGAGGTGCGGGCCGCTGGGGACTCGGTCGGCGGCGTCGTCCGGGTCGTCGCGCGGGGGGTGCGCGCCGGCCTCGGCGCTCCGGTCTTCGACAAGCTCGACGCCGACCTCGCCAAGGCGCTCATGAGCCTGCCCGCGTGCAAAGGCGTCGAGGTCGGCTCCGGCTTCGCCGGCACCCTGCTCACGGGCCGCGCCCACAACGACGCCTTCTACGCCGACGCGGGCACGATCCGAACCCGCACCAACCGCTCGGGCGGCGTTCAAGGGGGCATCTCGAACGGCATGCCGCTCCTGCTCGCCGCCGCGTTCAAGCCGGTCGCGACGATCTTCCACGAGCAAGAGACCGTCGACGCCGCCGGCCGCCCCGCCGTCGTCCGCCCGCGCGGCCGCCACGATCCCTGCGTGCTGCCGCGCGCGGTCCCGATCGTCGAGGCCATGGTGTGGCTCGTGCTCGCGGACCACCGGCTGCGCTGGCGCGGGCAGGTTGGGGCGCCGCCGCCGGTCCCACGGCTGGCGCCGCGCTGAGCCGGGTCGCGATCGCCGGCTGGACGTGCCATAGTGGCCGCCTTCGTGGAGTCCTTGATGAGAGGCGTGACCGGCGTTGTGCTCCTGGTCGGCGTGATCGCCGGCAGCGCGGCGCACGCCCAGGATGGCGACACCTTCGAGCTCTCGGGCGGGCTGTTCGACGGGCGGGGCACCCTGCGGCTCGAGCACCCGCACCTCGCGGATCCGGGCGCGTTCTACGTGGGCGCAGGCGTGTCGTACGCCGACGATCCGGTCGTCGCGGTCGACGAAGCCGGAGTCGAGACCTCGATCGTCTCGTCGCAGCTCGGCGCGCGGCTCGCGGCCGGCGTCACCGTCGCGGAGCCGGTCCGCGTCGACCTGCGGATGCCGGCGTACCCGGTCAACGGCGTCGTCGGCGCCGAGGGGTTCGCGCTCGGCGACCTGCGCATCGGCGCCACGGTCGCGGCGTTGGACTATGACGATGAGGGCGTGGCCTTGTCGTTCGGCCCGTTCCTCGACCTGCCCACCGGCGACAACGCCGCGTTCACCGGCGGCACGTTCGACACCGGCGTCGTCGCGGCGGCGGGCGGCCAGTCGGGCGCGTTCGGGTGGACCACCAACGCCGGCTTTACGGTAGGCCAGACCACCGCGCTCGGCGATCTCGACCTCGGCAACGCCGCCCTGGTCGGCGCCGGCTGCTCGGTCGAGGCCGCGCCCGGGTTCCGCATCGGCGCCGAGATCGGCGGCCAGATCGGCCTCGGGACCGGCTCGACGTCGGACACCAGCCCGCTCGAGTGGGACGGCTACCTCGCGTACGCGCAGCCCACCGGCATCGTCGGCGCGCTCGCGTTCGGCACCGGTGTGGTCGCCGGCGTCGGCGCCCCCGACTTCCGCGTCACCGCGGCCATCGCGTACCACTACCGGGGCGGCCCGCCCGACGCCGACCGCGACGGCGTCGCCGACGTAGCCGACGCCTGCATCAACGAGCCGGAGGACGCCGACGGGTTCGACGACGAAGACGGCTGCCCGGAGGCCGACAACGACGAGGACGGCCTCGCCGACACCGCCGATCCGTGCCCGAACCAGGCCGAGGACGTCGACGGGTTCCGGGACGAAGACGGCTGCCCCGACGTCGACAACGACGGCGACAGCATCGTCGACGCGGACGACGCTTGCCCCGACCAGGCCGGCCTCGCCACCACCGGCGGCTGCCCGGACCGCGACGGCGACGGGCTCGGCGACGCCGAGGACCTCTGCCCCGACGTGGCCGGCACGCGCGCCCAGCGCGGCTGCCCGGACCGCGACGGCGACGGCTTCTTCGACGCCGACGACGCCTGCCCCGACTGGGCCGGCCCGAAAGAGACCAAGGGCTGCCCCGACCGCGACAAGGACCTCGTGCCCGACTTCCGCGACAAGTGCCCGGACGTTCCGGCCGATCCGCAAGCCGACCCCGCCCGCTCCGACGGCTGCCCGAGCCGGGTCGTCGTCACCCGCGACAAGATCGTCATCAAGGAGAAGGTGTTCTTCGACACCGGAAAAGCGACGATCCAAGCGCGCTCGTTCGGGCTGCTCGACGACGTCGCCGCGGCGTTCGCCCAGAACCCGGACATCTTGAAGGTCGAGGTCGCCGGCCACACCGACAGCCAGGGTGCCGACGCCGCGAACCTCACGCTCTCGCAGAAGCGCGCGGACGCGGTCGTGGCCTACCTGATCAACAAGGGCATCGGCCCCGAGCGCCTCTCGCCGGTCGGCTTCGGTGAGTCCAAGCCCATCGCCAGCAACGACACGGCCGACGGTCGCGCCGAGAACCGTCGCGTCGAGTTCACGATCCTCGACCAGAAGGAAGGTGGCCCATGACCCGGTGGTCGCTCTGGTGCCCGGTCCTCCTCGGCTTGGCCCTCTCCGTCCCCGCGCACGCGCAGGACCTCGACCACACGCTGTTCATCGCCACCGACTCCGGCGCGGCGGGTGGCGCGGCGGTCCTGGTCGCGGTCGACGGCGAGGCGCCCGACACCGTGATCTACGAGGCGGCACCGGGCATCGCGGGCCTCGTCAGCGGGCTCGCCCTCGACCCGATCGACGGCGTGCTGTACGCGCGTCAGGTCGACGGCGCGTTCGTGTACGCGTTCGACGCGCGCACCCTCGCGCGTCTGCCCGCGCTCGACCTCGTCTCGCCGACCGTGAACGGCGGGGCCCTCGAGATCGACCCCTTCCGTCGCTTGCTCTACGCGGCCGAAGGCACCGACACGATCGTCGCGTGGTCGATCGCGTCGTCGTCGTACGGGGCGTCGGTGGGCGTGTCCGCCGGGGTGATCGGCGTCGCCGGCTCGGACGGCAACCAGCTCGTCCGTGATCCGCGCACGAACGTGCTCTACGTCGCGCCGACCGTCACCGGGTCGGGCGCCGACTTCATGGTCCGCGGCTTCGCGCTCGCGGGGCACGGGCCGGCGTCCGCGGCGTTCCCGGCGGCGTTCGTCCTGCCGCTCCTGGTCGGGGACAACGCGTCGATCGGGTTCGACACCGCTGGCTCGTTGGTGGTGCAGCCCGCGACGTCGCTGAACACCGTCGAGACGTACGACGTGTCGACGCCCGGCGTCGCGTCCCTGGTCGCCAGCTACCCCACCCGGCCCGGCGTGCCCGATCGCGACGGCCTCGGCCACAGCCTGCACGGGACCACGGTCGCGGGCGCGCGGATGGTCATCGAGTGCGACGTCGACGACGACCGCTGCACCACGATCCGCCTCGGCGCCCCGGTCGTGTCGCACACGCTGGCCATCGATCGCCCGCGCGCCGCCGAGCTGTACCCGCTCGACCTCGACGAAGCGGACGACGACCGCGACGGCGTGCTCGACTCGGTCGAGCTCGGCATCACGGGGATGGCCGCCTACAACGACGCCGACCCGTCCACGACGACCGACCCGGACGACGCGGACAGCGACGACGACCTGCTGCGCGACGGCGAAGAGGACGTCGACGGCGACGGCCTCCTCGACCCCGGCGAGACCGATCCGCTCAGCGCCGACACCGACGCCGACGGCCTCGCCGACGGCAACGAGGGGCTGCTCCGGGGCACCGACCCGCTGGACGACGACACCGACGACGACGGGCTGTCCGACGGCGTCGAGGCGCTCGTCGAGGCCAGCGACCCGCTCGACGACGACACCGACGACGACGGCCTCAACGACGGGTTCGAGGTCTACACGAGCCTCACGAGCCCGCTGCGCGCCGACACCGACGGCGATGGCATCGACGACCTGACCGAGTACCTCGCCGGGCTCGACCCGGGCTCCGGCGACACCGACATGGACGGCTTGTCCGACGCCGAGGAGGGCTTCTACGGGACCGACCCCGCGAACCCCGACAGCGACGGCGACGGCATCCAAGACGGCGCCGAGGTCGACCGCATGGGGACCGACCCGCTCGACCCCGACACCGACGACGACGGGCTCACCGACGGCGAGGAGATCCCGCTCGGAACGGACAAGCTCAACCCCGACACCGATGGCGACGGGCTGTCCGACGGGGACGAGGTCGACGTGTACGGCACGCGTCCGACCGGCGCCGACTCGGACGGCGACGGTCTCACCGACGGGGACGAGGTGCTCGTCCACGGGAGCGACCCGAACGACAACGACACCGACGGCGACCGCCTGACCGACGGGGACGAGGTGCTCGTCTACGGCAGCGATCCGCTCGACACCGACACCGACGACGACCTGCTCGGCGACCGCGAGGAGGTCATGGTGCACGGCACCGACCCGACGCGGTTCGACACCGACGGCGGCGGGGTCGACGACGGCACCGAGGTCGACATCGACCTCACCGACCCGCTCGACCCGAAGGACGACCTGAAGGCCGGCGCCGACAGCGACGCCGACGGGCTGCCGAACAGCGAAGAGGCGGTGCTCGGCACGAACCCGCTCGACCCGGACACCGATGGTGACGGCGTGCTCGACGGCGACGAGGTCTACACCTGGGCCACCGACCCACGCGACGCCGACACCGACGACGACGGCCTCAGCGACGGCGCCGAGGTGGCGTTCGGGTCGGACCCGCTGCACCCCGACGCCGACGGCGACGGCCTGCTCGACCCCGACGAGCGGTCGAACAGCACGGACCCCAACGACGCCGACACCGACGGCGACGGGCTGTCCGACGGCGATGAGGTCTGGATCTACCTGACGGACCCGCTGGAGCGCGACACGGACGGCGGGCACGTCGACGACGGCGACGAGATCAGCGACGGCACCGACCCGCTCGACCCGTCGGACGACCTCGTGCGCGATGCCGACGGCGACGGGCTACCCGACTGGGAGGAGATCGATCTGTACGGCACCGACCCGACGCTGTCCGACAGCGACGGGGACGGCCTGAACGACGGGGACGAGGTGGGGGTGTATGGCACCGACCCGGGCGACGACGACAGCGACGGCGACGGGCTGTTCGACGGGGAGGAGGTGCTGGTGCACGGAACGGACCCGACCGTGGCCGACACCGACGGCGACACGCTGACCGACTACGAAGAGGTCACCACGCACGGCACGGACCCGACCCTGTACGACACCGACGGCGACCGGTTGTCCGACGCGCAGGAGCTCCGGGAGGAGGGCACGGACCCGCTCGTGGCGGACACCGACGGGGACGGGCTGACGGACGGCGACGAGGTGCTGGTGCACGGGACGGACCCGCTGCTCACCGACACGGACGGCGGCGGCGTCGACGACAAGACGGAGCTCGACAACGGCACGGACCC
>CAIUDO010000890.1 GCA_903897935.1 uncultured Pseudomonadota bacterium | reverse complement strand
CTGGGACCACGACGGCGACCCCGACATCACGTTCTCCGATCGCTTCCAAGCCAACCAGTGGCGCGAGTCCGGACGGGCGGAGTTCACCACGATCGTCACCGGAGCCGCGCAGGTCGACGCCGTGCCCGGCTGGTTCGACTGGGACCGTGACGGGGACCTCGACATCGCGCTCGGGGTGTGGGGCGGAGAAGCCCAGTTCTACCAGAGCGTGCTCTACGACGACATGCTCCCGGAGGATCGCCTCTACCTGCGCGTGCGCCCGCTCGATCCCAGCGCCGAGGTGCCGGAGGGGTTGGAGACCGCGTACGCCGCCACCGTCGAGGTCGCGGTGCATGGGGAGGACCGCAGCATCCGTCGGCGTCAGTTCACGGCTTCCGGCCACGGGTACCTCAACCAGAGCGAGTACACGGTCTCGTTCGGGCTGGAGGGGCTGAAGGACCCGGTGGTCGACGTGTCCGTCGACTTCGCCAACCCGGGCGTGGACGGCGCGTGGCGCGTGGACCGCCACATCAACCCCGCCCTCGGCGACCTCGATGTGCGGGCGCTGTCGGAGCGAACGGTCCAGGTCCTGCGCGACGGGCGCGTGGTGGTCGACGGGGTGGAGACGGCGCCGGTCGGCGACGAGGATCCGCTGCTCCAGACGCCCGGCGGGCTGTGGGCGCCGACCGTAGACGACGCGCTCGTGGAGCGCCCGGACACCTGGGTGGGCCTCGTCGTGACCCTCCCCGAGGACGAGACGGATCCCGAGCACGGAGCGGCGCTCCGCGAGGTGGTCGTCGAGGGCGCGCTGGAGCCCGCCGTCACCTGCGGCGACTACACCGGGAACGTGCTGGTGTTCGACACCACCGACACCCCGACGCTGGTCGGGGCGGCGTTGGGGGCGACCGCGGCGGGCAACCGTCGCACCGACGTGCCCGCCGACGTGTGGTTGCGGCCGGGCCGTTCGTATCGGGTCGTAGCTCGGGTCGGCAGCAACCGCACCTTCGAGCCCGGCGCGGCGAGCACCCGCCTGTTGGTAGAAGGCGCGGTGCAGGTCTCCGAGGTGGCGGACCCGTGTGACCCGACCTGGGTCGCTGACGCGCCTGTGTCCGAGGGCGCGCACGCCCTCAGCGTGCGGTATCGCGACCGCGACGTGCCCGTGCCGCCCCCGGACGACACCGGGGACACCGGCGAAACGACGGAGACCGGGGAGACGGAGCCGCCGGACACCGAAGACACCGAGCCGCCGGACACCGGCGACAGCGGGCCCGTCGTCGACAGCGACCCGGAAACCGAGCCGGCGCCGGACACGGCGGTGACCGGCACGCCGAAGGGTGGGTGCGGGTGCGCGTCCGGAGGCCCCGGCGGCGCGGCAGCGGGCGCGTCGGTGCTGGGTGTGTTGGTCACCCTTCGCCGCGGCGCTCGGTCCCGCGCCCGGTGAACGCGCCGGCGCGCGGCGCCCGGCCGGGTTCGGAGCGCCAGCCGTTCGCTGGACCGGCGCTTGACGCCGAGCTCCGTTCGAGTGACGCATGACGTGCGAATGAGCGAACGCCGCGGCTGCTGAACCGGGTCGTCTCACTCCCCCACCGCCCAACCGGGCGGACGAGGTTCGCATGTCTGCCACGTCTCATCGGCGGTTGGCGCGCGCGTTGTCACGCGCGGGCCTCCACGTCGACCACGCCGACGGTGTGTTCACCGTGCGGCTCGCGGCGCGCCCCGACGCGCCCCCGTTCGAGATCCTGCTTCCGGACGAGCTCCCGCTCGAGCCCAAGGCCCTCCACCAGCTCGCCGCCGTCGCCGGGATCCACCACCCGAGCGGCGGCCGGCTCGACCATGTCTGCGCCACCCCCGACTTTCACCCGGGGGACGGCGGGGTGCCCATCGGGACGGTCGCGGCGAGCCGGTCGGTGGTCGTGCCTGGGCTCGTCGGGGGCGACATCAACTGCGGCATGCGCCTGCACGTCACCGATCTCGGCCTCGACCGCTTCTTGGCGCACAAGCCCAAGCTCGTGGCCGCGCTGCGCGGCGACTACCTGCTCGGGACGCGCGACATCGCGCTGCGCGGCGCCGCGCTGACCGCCACCTTGCGTGAGGGCCTGCCGGGCTACCTCGCGGAGGGCACGGTCCGGCGCAGCGGCCTGCTCGCGCGGGTCGACCACGCGCGCCTCGAAGCCGAGCTCGACCGGGTGTTCGACGCCGGCCAACTGACGCTCGGCGACGAGACCATCGTGCCCGAGGCGCTGCGCGAGCCCGACGTCATGGTGCGCGAGGAGGGCCTCGCGACCATCGGGCGCGGCAACCACTTCGTCGAGGTGCAGGTCGTCGACGAGGTCGTCGACCGCGCGCGCGCGTGGCAGTGGGGGGTGAAGCAGGGCCAGGTGGCGCTGATGATCCACTCGGGCTCGCGTGAGGTGGGCCGAGCGGTCGGCGCGCTGTGGGCGACGCGCGCACGGGAGGCCTGGCCGGCGAGCCACCGCTACCCCGAGGGGCGGATCTTCCCGCTGTGTCGGAAGGAACGACCGGATCTCGTGGCGGCGTACCTGTCGGCCGAGGCGGCGGCGGCCCACTACGCGTTCCTGAACCGGGCGTTGTTGGCCGAGCTGTTCCGCGACCGGCTGGCGTCCGTCGTCGGGGACGTCGACGCGCCCCTGGTCTACGACGTGCCGCACAACCTGACCCTGGTCGAAGACGGGCTGACGGTGGCGCGAAAGGGGGCGACGCCCGCGCGCCCCGAGCAGCCCGTGCTCATCCCGGGCTCGATGGGGGCGAGCAGCTTCTTGCTGGTCGGCAAGGGGGCGCCGCGCTGGTGCGCCTCGGCGTCCCACGGCGCGGGGCGGGCGCGCAGCCGGATGGACATGAGCCATCTGCCGGCGTCCGAGCTCGGCCTCGGAGGGGTGGAGTGACACACGCTGCGCGACGAGCGGCGCGTCGAGGAGGCACCCGCCGGATACAAGTCGATCCACGCCGTCATCGACGCCCAGGTCCGCGCGGGCATGGTCGACGTGGTGGCCCGCCTTCGCCCGTTGATGACGTTCAAGGCGTGAGCCGAGCCTCCTCCGGGCGCGCGCGGCGGACCGACACGAACGATCCTCGAGGCAACCGTCCAAAATGGGCGGTCCCGCAGCGATCGTCGCGACGCACCTTCGACCGTGCAAGCCCAACAGGTACAATGCTCCTCGCTGGCCGCCCCGCTCGTACCAACGCTCCGGGTCGCCAACACCGAGGTATCTTCATGCCGAATCTCCCACCGAGGCCGGACGCCGAGCCCGTCAGCCCACCGAAGGGCGAGGTCCCTGGCGAAGAATCTCCGGGGCCGACCCGCCGTTACGCCGAAGACATCCTCAACGCCATGTCTGCGCACGTCGCGGTGCTGAGCCCCGATGGCCACATCCGTGAGGTGAATCAGGCGTGGCAGCGCTTCAGCATCCAGAACTGCGCCACGGGGCGTCCAGCAGACAACACCGGCCCCGGCGTCGACTATCTGGGCGTCTGTCGCTCGTGTCGAGGCGCCAAGGCCGACGAAGCGAACACCGCGGCCGATGGGATCGAAGCTGTGCTGCGAGGAACTCGAGAGTCGTTCGCGCTGGAGTATCCCTGCGACTCGCCCGCGGAGGTGCGGTGGTTCTCCATGCACGTCACGCCCCTCAAGTCGCTGGGCGGAGGCGCCCTGGTGGCCCACTACGACATCACCGCGCGAAAGCTGGCGGAGCTGGCCCTCGCATCGGAGAGCCGCCGCACGGAAATGGCCCTGACCGCTGCCCACATGGGCGTGTGGACCGTCGAGCTCGCGCAGATGCGCATTCACTTGTCGACCGAGCTCAACAGCATCTTCGGGATCACCACGTTCGACGGCACCCCCGCGGCGTGGTTCCGCATGATGCATCCCAACGATCGGCCTGCCATGCAGGCTCAGTTCGTCGAGGCCATCGAGCGGCGCATGCCCTTCGCCGGGGAGTTCCGCATCCTCCGGCCAGATCGTGGCATCCGCTGGCTCGCCAACGTCGCCCAGGTCGAGTGTGCGCCGTCGGGTGAGGTCGTGGCGGTGGTGGGCACGATTCAAGACATCACCGCACGAAAGCGCTCAGAGTGGGCCCTGACGGCCTACAATCACGTGCTCGAGCTCATCGCGGCCGGCGCCGAGCTCCGGATGATCTTGGAGGAGGTCGTGCGGCTCGTAGAAGAGCAGCTCCCCGGCTCCTTGTGCTCGGTGCTCATCGTGGATCGCGCCACGAACCGGCTGCGCTTCGGGGCCGGACCGTCTCTGCCCGCCGAGTACAACCACGCCGTCGACGGCGTGCCCATCGGCCCGAAGGCCGGATCCTGCGGTACGGCTGCGTTTCGTCGCGACACCGTCACGGTGACCGACATCGCCACGGACCCGCTCTGGGACGACTACCGAGACCTGGCGCTGTCGCACGATCTGCGCTCCTGCGTGTCCGTTCCGATCCTCTCGAGCGGCAACGTGCCAGGGCAAGAGAAGGGCGCCGCGATCGGGACCTTCGCGCTGTACAACCGCACGGCGGGCCGCTTCGACCGCGTGACCTACGCCATCCTGTCGGGAGCCGAGCAGCTGGTGCGGCAGGCGGTCGGTAGCCCGTCCACGGGGCCCGGGGCCCTCGAGGCCGCGCCGCTGGTCGAGGCCGCGCGGCTGGCGGGCGTCGCCATCGAGCGCCAGCAAGCCGAGCAAGCCGTACGCGAGAGCGAAGTTCGGTTCCGCGCCGTCCTCGACTCCTCCCCTTCCGCGGTCTACGTCAAGAACCTCGCGGGCGAGTACCTCTTCGTCAATCGCGCGATGGCCGAGCTCTTCGCCGCTCCGGTCGCTGAGTGGCGCGACAAGACGGCCACCGAGCGCATGCCCCACGAGCTGGCGGAGCTGTGCGAGCGCAGCGCGGCCCTCGCCCGTGAGAAGGTCGGTCCGATCCACGGTCGCCACATCGTGCGAATCGGCGGCCGCACCGCGACGCTCCTCGCCACCCACTTCCCGCAGCAGCGCGGCGATGGGGAGACCTACGCGATCTGCGGCATCCTGAGCGACGTCAGCGATCTGGTGGAGGCCCGCCAGGAGTTCGAGCGGGTGTGGCTGCACGCACCGGATCCGGTCTGCGTCGCAGGGTTCGACGGTCACTTTCGTCAGGTGAACCCCGCATGGTCTCGGCTCCTCGGGTGGACCAGGTCACGCTCGGCCCGGAGCAGCTGGCCGAGCCGATCCAGCGCGAGGTCGAGCTGCGTCGCATCGCGCTCGGGTTGGAGGAGCAAGAGGCGGCGCAGGCGTGGGCCGAGGCGCACCCGGCGCCCGCGGAGGGCGCGGACGGGCCGTGATGGCGCAGTTTTCCTGCTATTTGTAAGCGCGGGCGTTCATCCCGCACCCGTCCGATCCGAGTGCGCACGGCCTGCAATTCGGGAGCGCGGACTTTCGGCTCGCACAACCGTCCGATCCGATCCGAAC
This sequence comes from uncultured Pseudomonadota bacterium, assembly GCA_903897935.1. GTDB lineage: Bacteria > Myxococcota_A > UBA796 > UBA796 > CAIUDO01. The sequence goes on along the minus strand of CAIUDO010000890.1, from coordinate 2,823 downwards.
GCGCGCGCGCCGCAAACGCGATCACTGGGAGCGCGGGCTTTCAGCCCGCCGGACCGCGGGCTTTCAGCCCGCACAGCCCCTCCGTTCCGATTCGAATTCGAACGTTCGCGCCCTGCGATGGGAGCGCGGGCTTTCAGTCCGCACAACCGTCCGATCCGATCCGAACGTTCGCGCCCTGCGATTGGGAGCGCGGGCTTCAGCGGGCACAACCGCCCGATCCGATCTGAACGCGCGCGCCCTGCAAACGGTGCGGGCTGAAAGCCCGCGGTCCGGCGGACTGAACGTCCGCTCCGGACCGGAACGCGCGCGCCCTGCAAACGGTGCGGGCGGAAGGCCCGCGGTCCGGCGGGCGGAAAGCCCGCGCTCCGGAGCGTCCTGCAGGCCTGGCGGACTGAACGTCCGCTCCGGATCGGAACGCGCGCGCCCTGCAAAACGGTGCGGGCGGAAAGCCCGCGGACCGGCGGACTGAACGGCCGCGCTCCGGAACGGAACGCGCACCCCTGCGATTGGAAGCCCGCGGTCCGGAACGCCCTGCACGCCAGGCGGACTTCGAACATCCGCGCTCCGGAACGGAACGCGCGCGCCCTGCGAATGTGCGGTCGCCGTGGGGTGCTTCGAGGCCCTGCGCGCGCTGGGTCGAGCCCCCCGATAGCGGCGCGCACCCTCACCGCCGCCGCGCGAGCCAGGCCGCGGCGAACGCTCCCGTGCCGGCGAACGCGAACGAGGTGAGCAGCAGCATGGCGACAGGGTACCGTGCGGGCTCCGGTGCCTCGCGACGACGCGCGGGCGTTGGGCTACGCGGGCGTTGGAGGCCCGCCGATGCTCGTCGTCACCCTCGCCGCGTGCGCCCACCCCGTCGCGAACCCACCCGCAGCCACCCCCGTCGCCGAGCCGGCGGCTCCATCCGCCGCCGACACCGTGTACCGATGGCTGCAAGGGCGGTTCGACAGTGCAGAACAAGCCGCGTCCGACCCCGACGACTACATGACGATCACGCTCGCGATGTGCGCGGTCTCCGTCCCCGGCATCGACCGCGCGCTCTACGTCGAGCAAGCCGTGCCCGGCAGCGCCCCGTACCGGCAGCGCGTCTACGCGGTGCGCGACGGCGACCCTCCGGCCACCCAGGCCGTCACGTCGATCTACGAGTTCGTCGATCCCACCGCCTTCGTAGGCGCGTGCGACCGCGCCGACCTCTCGATCGCCGCCGACGCGATCGTGGAGAAGGTCGGCTGCGGCGTGACCCTGACGTTCGCCGACGGGTCGTACACCGGCGCGACCGCGCCCAAAGCCTGCGCCAGCACGCTCCGAGGCGCCACCTGGGCATCATCCGAAGTGACCCTCACCCCGGACCTGCTCGAGTCGTGGGACCGCGGGTGGGACGCCGCGGGCGCCCACGTCTGGGGCGCGACGGAGGGCCCGTACCGCTTCGTGCGGCGCGGCGACGCTCCCTGACCCCCCGCGCGAGGCAGGACACACGACGCGCGGGTCGGGCCGCGCCGGCGAGACGAGCGCGGTAGAGGGCCCGCATGGGACGACTTCGTGATCTCGCGCGGAAGGTGGCGGGCCGGTTGACGGGCGCGAGCGCGCCTGTTTGGGCCCCCGAGCCGACCGCTGGCCGCGGCCGGGCCGCGCTCGACGACGGCACACCGCTCGAGCGTGTCGCTCGCGTCGCCGTGGTCGACGTCGCGCCGCTGCTCGTGCCCACGGACCGTCGCCTGCGCCTCGTGCACCACTGGGCCGCGGCGCGCCCCGACTCCGCCGACGCGCTGCCCTACCTGCGCGACCTGCACCTCGGGTGGGCGCAGTCCGTCGACTTCGTCGGCGTGTGCTGGGACGTCGCGCTCGGGGCGCCCGCCGCGTCCGCGGCCCGCGCCGCCGACGCCTGGCACCGCGACTACGGCCTCACGTGGCGGTCGGTCGTGGTGGAAGGCGCCCCGTCGCCCACCGCGGCGCACGTGCCGTCCGTCGTGCTCTACGATCGGGATGGTGTCGTGGTGTTCGAGCACGCTGGCGCAATGGGCGACGAGGCCGGCCGGGCGCTCGAGGCCGTGGTCGAGGCGGAGCGCTGGAACCGCTGAGCCGGCCGCGACCGAAGTCCTTCACTCGCTCCAGGCACAATCGTACACGTGCTCCGGGGGTGGATCCTGATCACGTCGCTGGCCGTCCGCGCGGCGCTCGCCACCGAGCCCGAGCCGCCACCCCATTGGATCTGTCTCGCGAGCGCGAACCGTGGGCTCATCGGGCACGCGTTCGACCCGACGATGAGGGGCGCGGTGGTCGCGGTGTACGCCGAAGGTGCGCGTCCCCGCCGCAGCGAGCCGCGGCTGATCGCTACCACGGGGCGTGACGGCCGCGCGACGCTCGACCTCAGCGCGCTCGGCCCTGAGGCCTCGCGCCTGTACGTGAGCGCAGACGGGTACGCGTCTACGTGGGCGCCGCTCGAGGTCCACGATTGCCGCGCCGTGCACGGCCTCCGGGACACCAGGTGGGTCGACTGGGTCCTGATCCATTCCGGCATCGCGACGACGGTGACCGAGGTCGGCACGACCATAGGTCGCCGGTCGCTCGACGCGCTCCGCATCGCTACATTGTGGTCGTATTGAGCTTGTTATTCCTTACGCTCCGCGGGTCGGGTCGAACTGAGTCCCCGGTCGAGGCCTGGGGCGGCGCGCGCTGACCCTGACGGGGCGGGCCGCGCGTGGGTGCAGGTCCGCCGACGCGCCAACACCGTCGACGCCTCGGCGCCGCGCTTGCCGGAACCCACATGGGTCGGCCGACGTCGTGGGTCCGCGGGCCCGACGCGCACCGAGCCGTCCGGGCGTT
>CAIUDO010000889.1 GCA_903897935.1 uncultured Pseudomonadota bacterium | reverse complement strand
CGCCGCCCGATCACGGATGTCGAGGCTCGCCACCCGTACGGCCCGCGCGCCGGCCGCCGACGCCGCCTCCGCGGTCTGCTCCAGCAGCTCCACCCGGCGCCCGCACAGCGTGAGGCGTGCGCCGTCTTGCCCAAGCCGGTGCGCGATCGCCCGTCCGATGCCGGTGCCCGCCCCCGTGACCACGATGTGCCGATCCTTCGTGCGTGCCATTTCCTTCCTCCGCCGCGCTCGCGTATTGCGCGAGCGGGCGTGCCGCCGCGCGGGTCCCGTGGCATCCTGCCCGTATGCGCTCCCTCCGCCTGACGTCGTTGTTGCTCGCCTTGGTCGCCCCGCTGCGCGCGCTCGCGCAGGACCAGCCGGTGCCGGCCCGGATCGCCGCCGAGTACGCCGTCTGGCACCTGCAATTCGCCAGCGTGCCCGACGTGTCGGCGGCGGACCTGTTGGCCGGGCGCGGGCCCGCCGGCGCCGTGCTCGTCGACGTGCGTGAGCCCGCGGAGCGCGCGGTGTCCACGCTGCCCGGCGCCGTGAGCCGCGAGGTGTACCTCGCCGACGACGCCCGGTACGCCGGCCGCCCCGTCGTGGTGTACTGCACGATCGGCTACCGATCCGGGCTCTTCGCCGCCGAGCTGCGCGCGGCGGGCGTCGACGCTACCAACCTCGCGGGCAGCGTGCTCGCGTGGACCTGGGCGGGGGGCCCGCTCGTCGACCCGACGGGCGCCCCAACGCGCCGTGTACACGTGTACGGCCCGTCGTGGGACCTCGTCGCGCCTGGCTACGAAGCGACCTGGTAGCGGCTCCGTCAGTCCCTTCGCGCCATCAGCGGCGACAGCAGCGCCCGGTGCGCCGACGGGCCGGGACCGTTTGGGTCGAGCTCACGGTGCACCAGGACCCCGAGCGCCATCGACAACACCAACGCCGCCCCCGCGGGATCGAGGCCGAGCAGCGCTCCCAACGCGTGCTTCCAGGTGGACAACGCCTCGGCGATCAGCGGCCCGGCGACCTCGGGGGCCATCACGCGCTTGACCTCGAACGTCAGCATGACGGTGCGGGCGAGGGGCAGCTCGTGCGCCTCCATCCACGCGAGCAGCACGTCCAGGCGGTCGGGCGTCGAGACCCCCTGCACGTTGACGGCGGCCCGGCCGGCGTCGCGGCGCGCCGCCCACGGGAGCATCACGCGGAGGATCTCCTCCTTGTCCTGGAAGTAGTGGTACAACGAGCCGGTCGACACCCCGAGGCCCGTCGCCAGCGAGCGCATCGACACGCCGTCGTAGCCGTGGGTCGAGAACGCGGCCCACGCGGCCTCGAGCACGCGCTCGCGCTGGGCGTCATGGTCGACGATGCGGGGCATACGCCCTCCGGTAGTTCAGGCAGCGCGCCGGCGGGCCGCGTCCCGGGTGAGCGCGCGGTCCATCACCCGGAAGTAGAGCGGCGGCACCATCGAGAGCACCATCATGCCGGGGTAGCCGGTGGGCAGCTGCGGGGCCTCGGTGAACGAGCGCAGCGCGGGGTAGGCGCGGTGCGGCGACGCGTGGTGGTCGCTGTGCAGGGTCAGCTCGAACAACAACAAGCGGCCGAGCGGGTGGTCGGCGTTCCACGAGTGCTCGGGGCGCACCTTGTCGCGGCGGCCATCGGGCCGCGTGTCGCGCACGAGCCCGTAGTGTTCGATGTAGTTGACGGTCTCGAGCAGCAAGACGCCGAACGACGCGCTCGCGGCCCAGCACGCGGTCGCCAGCGGGCCGAAGGTCACCAGGGCCACGAGCAAAGCGGCCGCCTCGCCGAGCCACAACGCCAGGGTCTGGTTCCGCCAGGACCAAGCCGATACGCCGCGCTTACGCAGTCGGTCCGCCTCCAGCGCCCACGCCGACATCGCCCCCGTCGTGATCGAGCGCCACCAGAACGCGAACACGGTCTCGCCGCGGCGCGCGCTCGCCGGATCGTCCTCGGTCGCGACCCGGGTGTGGTGCCCGCGGTTGTGCTCCACGTAGAAGTGGGCGTACAAGCTCGTCGCGAGGAGGACGATCGCGGCCGCGCGGTGCCCGGCGCTGCGCCGGTGCCCGAGCTCGTGCCCGAGGTTGATGCCGAACGCGCCGCACGAGACGCCGACCGAGACGATCGCGCCGGGCAGGTCCCACCCGGCGACGTGCCCTGACGACACCCCGACGAGCAGCCCGGCGACGACCCCGAGGTGCGCGAGCGCGACGCCGTACAACGCGGCGTCGAACCAAGGGCTTCGGGTGCGGGCGGCCAGCTCGTCGTCGCCCGGCCGGAACGGACGCGCTGGCAGCACCAGCTCGAGCAGCGGCACGAGCCCGAACGTGACGACGGGGACGACCCAGCCCCACGCGCCGCCGCGCCAGAGCGCGATGGCGGTCAGCACCGGGAAGATGAACGACGTGAGGTATCGAGCAGCGGTCATCGGCCCTCCGGATTTTTGTATACCGCACGTTCGGTATAAAAACAACGGGGAGCAGGCCCGGCGCGGACTTCGGAGCGCGGTTCTCGCCCGGGTTCCACCGCTAAAGCGTACGTTTGAGCGGCTTGTCGGGGGAAGGGGGCACGTAAGGCGGGCTCGCGTCCACGACGTCGACGTCGTCGCGGGCCGGCGGGCGCGCTGGGGCGGCCTCGGCGGTTCGCGGCGCGTGGCGCGCTGCTTCGAGGTCGCGCTCGAGGTCCCGCAGCGCGTCCGAGCGCGGAGCGTCGTCGTCGGCCCACGTCGACGCGAGGCCCTTCCCGAGGTTCACCAGCCGGTCGAACACGCCCATGCGACCTCCTGCCGCTCCTTATCCGGGGCGCCGGTCGTGTGGGTCGCGGAGTTTTTGCCGCAGTCTGCCCCGTAAACCTCGTCGTACCTGCCGCTCGGGCGGCATGATGTTTGCTGTTGGTCAGCGCGGAGGTTGACTCATGCTCGCGTCGCTCATGGCCTTCGGGTTGCTCGCGTGCAGTGACTACGGGTTGTCGGATCCGGCGTCGCCGGCGTCGCCCCCGCGCACGCCGACGGACACCGGCGCCGCCGCAGCGAACCCACCGGGGACCGTCGACGAGACCGAGCAGGACACGGGCGTCGAGGGCGTCGAGGTCACCGATGACGACTCCGGAGGCGGGCTCCCGCCCATCCCAGACCCGTACGACGACTGCGAAGACGGCTACTGGGCCGACTACTACAACCTCCCGTGGGACCACCCGGACGTCGAGCGCGCCGAGACCGGCCTGACGCCCGGCGACCACCCCGACAACCACGACTGGTGGGACGCCGGATACTTCGTGCGCCGCGAGGTCGACCCCGGGCTCGAGTTCGGGGACGACTGGTGGCCGGTCGACGAAGGAGAGCCGGGAGATCCCCAATACTTCGCCGTCCACTGGCAGGCGACCCTCGTCGTCGACGACAGCGAGGGTTGGGTGATGTTCGAGCTCGGCAGCGACGACGACGGGTGGGCGTTCCTCGACGGCGAGATGATCGCGGATCTCGGTGGCATCCACGGCGTGACCACCACCACCTACGCCGCCCCCGCCAAGCCCGGGGAGCACAAGCTCGAGCTGTTCATGGCCGAGCGCCACACCTCGAACGCCGGCTTCTGGTTCAAGTTCTTGTCGGAGAACGTGAGGGTCTACGCCTGCCCTGAGTGATCACGGCTCGAACTCGTGCGTGCCCCAGGTGTCACGGACCCGCTCGATCGCCTCGTGCAGCTCGGAGGCGTCGAGGATCTCCGACTCGAGGTACCGGAGGCCGTCGAGGAGCCAACCCGCCAGCGACGGTCGGGTGAGGTGGTAGTAGACGTGCCGCCCGTCGCGCCGCTCCCGCACCAGCCGGTGCGCCTTGAGCAGCGCCAGGTGTTGGCTCACCCGGGCCTGGCGCGCGCCGATCGCTGCGGCGAGCGCGTTGACGTCGCGCTCTTCTTCTCGCAATTCCTCGACGATGCGGATGCGCTCGGCGTGGGCGAGCACGCCGAGCACCGCGGCGAGCTCGCGGCTTACCTCGTCGCGATCCGGCATCGTCTCCCCAAAACAGGCCACGGACGGTCCAACGCGCCCTTTGACGCATTGTAGCGCAATCGGTACGCGCGCGCGACGCCTGAGGCTATTTGAGGCCGCGGTAGGTGAACGAGACCGTCAACGGCTCGTCGAGCACGAGCATCTTCTCGAACGAGAGCTGCTGCCCCTCGAGCGGGAAGGTGACCGGCACCGGCGCCGCCCCCTCTCCGAGGCCACCGGACGCGATCTGCGCGTTGCTCTGCGAGGTGACCCGGGCGTCCTCGACCTGGTAGGCCTCGGCGGTCGGGAAGGGCGGGTTCAGCCACGCGACCGGCTGGAGGGTGCCACCCATCTTCTTCGGTGACGGCACCTTGGCCTCGTAGGGCGCCCACACGGACCAGCCGAGCCACGTCACCGGCACGTCGGCGGTCGGCAACGACGCCGAGAACGTGCCCGACCCCGAGGCGCTCGGGGGCGCGCCGGACTCGACGTAGACGACCTGGACCGGGAACGCCGCCAGCGATCCGCGGTCGGTCTGGCTGCGCACGAGCGGCAACAGCACCTCGCCGCCGGGCGCGCGCGCGGGCTGCACCGCCTTGCCGGCGACCGCGGCGGACCACAGCTCGGCGCCCTCCGGCAGGTTCAAGCGCAGGTATTGGCGACGGTTGTTGCGCACCTCGTACTGGACGGAGGTGAGGCGCCGCCCGTCGCGGGTCCAGCGGGTGTTGGCGACCGCCTGGTCGATGAGGGTGACGAGCACGTCGACCTCTTCGTACGACTTCACCGCGAGCGGCACCTCTGGCGACGCCCCGAGGTGCTTGAAGCCGAGCAGCACCGGCTGCTCGGTGACGCCGAGGATCGACGCCGGCAGGGTGCGCACGTCGACCGCGGCCGCGCCGGTCACGCCCGTCGAGGTGATCTCCTGGTTGCCCCTCGACTCGACCCCGACGAACCCGGTCACCCGCGCGACGCCGATCGGGATCGGGATCGGGGCCTGCAGCGCCTCGTCCGCCCCGAGCGGGCGCTCGAGCGACACCGCGAACGACCACGCGCCCTCGGCGGCGTAGCCGAGCTTGGCGGTCAGCACGCCGCCGTCGAGGGTCCAGTCCGACAAGCCGGCGCCGGTGACATCCAGCACGGTCATTCCGTCCGGGATGCGGACCTGGAACGTGTCGACGCCGGCGAACAGCACCGTCTCGTAGATGGTCGCGCGCGCGCGCACGAGGCCGTCGCCGACGGTGACCAACGTGTGGACATCGGCGTATACCCGTGGTTCACGGGCCTCCTCGGCGGCGACCGCTCGCCGCCAGGTCGTCGTCAGGGTGCCGGTCGCGGGGATCGACGTACGCAGCACCGAGCGGCCGGCGCTGTGGCTGCTCTGGTGGGGGACGCCGCCGGGGATGTCGAACGCGAGCGGATCGGCGCTCGGCACCGCCAGCTCGACCGTGGTGGCGCCCGCGGCCGGGATCTGGAACGCGAGCCGCTGCAGCCCGTTGTCGTCGTCGACGGGGACCGCGAACCGCATCTGAACGTCGAACGCGCCTTTTCGGTCGGTGACGAGGGTGTAGAACGGGTTGTCGACCGCGATGGGGGCGTCGCGGCCGTCGATCGTGGCGTCGAGCAGCGCGGCGCGGGTCGACAGCATCGGGACGCGCACGAACCCGTCCTTGGTGTGCACCTCGACGCGCACGGTCGCCGTGAACTCGGCGGACGCGCCGGCGGGGCCCTCGACGACCACCCCGGTGAGCTGCGCCGACGACAACGTAGCTTGGCGCGACGGTTCGGGGGGCTTGGCCTTCGTGCGATCGTACAGATCGAGGTACTGGCCGAGCGGGACGACGACGCGCTCGGGGGCGTCGTCGGCGTGGGCGGAGAGGGCGAGCGACAACAAGAGGGGCGGGAGCATCAGTCCTCCATGGACCGGATCTCCAGCACGAGGGGCGTGCCGGGTGCCAGGACGAGGTGTTCGTATCGGATCGGGTGGACGGCGACGGGCATCTGGAGCGCGGCGCGGGTGGCGGTGACCCCACCGACGCCGAATTCGGTGAGGGTCACGGGCGGACGGGTTGGTTCGGGTCTCGGCGGCGGGCTCGGCGGCGCGGTGGCCTCGTAGAGCGCTTGCGCCCGCTTCAGCTCCTCGAGGCGCGCGATCATCGCGGCGTGCAGATCCGTGGAGGCGGTGCCCTTGGTGATCAGGTCCGTGAGGAAGCCGATCGAGTCGAGCCGCTTCTGGCTCGCCATCCGAGCGTACTCTTGCTCCGCCCGGCTCATCGGAGGAGGCTCCGGATCCGCGCTCTGCGGGAGCGCCCGCAGCGGTGGGTCGAGCACGGGCCCCGAGCTTGACGAGGTGACGCCGGTCGCGGCGACGGCCTGGTAGCTGCGCCCGGTAGGGAGGACCTCCAAGAGCTCACGCTGGGGCTCGCTCGCGGCGACGCCCGGCGCCATCGTCACCACGGACGAAAAGTCGCGGCTGGTCGGCACGTTCTGCAAGGCTTCCTTGCTGATCACGACGGAGGGCTCGGGCGCGGGCAGCGCTTGCTCGATCGGTGGGCTCGCTGCGACCACCGGCTCGTCGCGGGGCAACACGAGGCCGCCAGCGTCCTCGTACGGGTCCGGCCGGTACGGGATGTTGGCACCGTCGCGCATGTAGGTGTTCTCGTGGTTCGCTGCCGCGCCGAACGTGCCTTCGGTGGGGATCGCCGGTGGGAACGGGTCCGCGCGATAGGGCGCCAGGTCGTCGCGTTTGTACGAGGTGAGCGCCTTCGTCTTGGGTTCGTCGACGTCGGGCTCGGCGTCGTCTTCTCCTTCGACGAGCGACTCCTCCTCGTCGAACACCAGCGCCGCGTCGTGATCTTCGGCGTCGAGCGTGCTGAGCGCTTCCTTCGCGCGCCGCTCGACGTCCTGGAACGCGACCTCGCCGCTCTTGTCGAGCCCGGAGAGCTTCTTGGCCACCTTGGCGGCTTCCGCGTAGCTCTCGGCGGCGCCGAGCTCGTCGCCCGCCGCGCGCAGGGCCTCAGCGTCCGCCAACGCCTCCTCGGCGGCGACCGTCTCGTCGAACGCGCGGGCCTTGGCTTGCTCTTGGATACGGCGGGCCGCCTTCTCGTCGCCGTCGTAGCTGCCGGTGACCACGTCGAGGTTGCGCTGCAGCATCCAGACGTTGTCGTTCGACGCGCCCATCTCGTTGAGGCGGTCGATCTGCTGCTGGGCGACCTCGAAGTCATTGTTGAGCCACGCTTGCACGGCGGCCTGGTAGGTGTCGTCGGCGGCGGCGGCCTGCTCGGTGCTGCCGAGCCCGTACGTGAGGCCCGACTCGGACTGGAAGTTGTCGACCTGGTAGGGGACGCGGGCGCGCGCTTTGCGCCAGCCGCGCGGCAGATCGAGCGTGGTGCGCGCCACCGCGACCTCGGCGTCGAGCACCGGCAGCGTGAGCGTGCGCGCGCGGGCCCACGCGGGTCCGTCGACCAACAGCACGAGCTCCACGGGGAACGACAACAAGCCTTCGACCGACTCGACGGAGCGCGGGACGGGCAACAACCAGCGGTCGGCGCCGTCGGTGCACGGCGCGACCGGCTCCCGGTCGACCGTCACGGCCAGCAGGTGGGAGCCGCTCGGCGGTGTCACCGACAGCCACGCGGCGCGGTCGTTCCGCACGTCGAGCAGCCCGCGGAGCAGCACGCGGCCGTCCGGGTCGGCGACGACCTGCCAGTCGGCGACGTCGACGACGATCGGCGGGCCGGGGAGCGGCTCGTAGCGCAGCACGTCGACCGTGCCGCCCAGGTCGCCCACGAAGCTCGCCGTCGGCGCGCCGTCGATGAGGTCGCGGGCCCACTCCGGCAACGACGCCGCCGGGGCAGGGGTCGCCGAAACGGACGGGATGAGCTCGGGCTCGCCGATGCGCGCGATCTGCAGCGCCCCCTCGGCGCGCAGCACGTCGACGGGCTGGGGATGGGGCACCACCAGCCGCGTCTCGGCGTCGGGCGCGGGCACCGACCACGTGAGCACGACCTCGGCCGCGTCGGTGCGATCGGGCGTGACGGTGACGCGGTCCCCGACGCGGGTCACGGCGCCGTCCGACGCCCACGTCGCGTCGGCCGGGAGCCCAGGGACGTCCACGATCGCGCGCGTCAGGTCGCCGCGAAGCGCGCTCCAGCGCACCCGGGTGGACCACGTCGCCGCGCTGTCGTCGACGGTGAGGCCCACCCCGACCGTCGCGACGACGACGTCACCCCCAGCCGGGTTCGGGCGCTCCCTCGGCACCGAGAACGTCGCGGGCGCGCCGCGCCACACCCCGTCCGCGCCGATCACCCAGCCGTCGCCGTGCGCGAGCCGACCGTCGGGCAGCCGCATCGTGCCGGTCGCCGCGCTCAGCAACGACACCGACTCGCCGAGCAGGCGGCCCCGCACCTGCAACGTGACGGGCTCGGTGACGTCGAGCACGACCGAGCCGTCGTGCCCGACCGGGGCGGCGACGCCGTCCACCCAGGCCTCGTCGACGTACAAGCCGGTCGCCAAGGACGCGTCGAGCCGGGTGGGCCCCCCGAGGGGCACCAGCCACCAGCGCACGTCGGCGACGAGCGCGCCGCCGTCGTCGTGCACCGCGACCTCGCGCCGCGCCACCCGCAGGCCCGGTGGCGCCGCCGCGGGCGGATCACGCAGCGCCTGCCAGTGGCTGACGGTGACGGTGGCGGTG
>CAIUDO010000888.1 GCA_903897935.1 uncultured Pseudomonadota bacterium | reverse complement strand
GGTGTCCATCGCCGCGAATTCGTCGGCGATGCGCGCGAGCGTGGGCCGCACCGGCGCGTGCTCGAGGTCGCGGATGATCGTCAACATCCGGTCGCCGAAGCTCCCGGCCCGGGTCGCCGCGGCCATCCACAACGCGTCCTTCGTGGGGAAGTAGTGGTAGACGAGCGCCTCGCTCACCCCGGCGACGCGCGCTACGGCGGCGGTGGCGACGCTCGTACCATGCATGGCGAACGCCGTGATCGCGGCGTCGAGCAGGTGCTCGCGGCGGGCGTCGGGGTCGAGGCGGGTGCGGGCCATCGCGTCCTATTGAGTGATGACTCAATAGTAGCCGCGGGGTCGCCTAGCGTCGAGCCTCATCACGCCGCGCGCGTTGTGGTAGACCTCCGGAGTGACCGCTCCCCCCCACCGAAAGCGCCGGCTCGACGCATCACCCCTGGGGTTGTTGCGCCGCTATGACCTCGCGACGCTCCGCGCGGACGCGACCGCCGGCCTGACGGTCGCGCTGTTCACGATCCCGCAGGCGATGGCGTACGCGCTCATCGCAGGGTTCCCGCCGTCGGTCGGCATCGCGACCGCGGTCGTGGCGTCGATCCTGGGCGCCGTGTTCGGCAGCTCCGAGTTCCTCGTCAACGGGCCCACCAACGCCATCGTGGTCATGTTGGCCGCGAGCGCGGGCTTGTTCGCCGCGCACGGCGACCCGCTCGCGATGATGATCCTGCTCACGGTCACCATCGGCGTGCTGCAGACGCTCGGGGCGTTCTTGCGGGTCGGGTCGATCGTCCGGTTCGTGTCCGAGCCGGTGCTCACCGGCTTCACGTCCGGCGCCGGGCTGTACATCGTCATCAACCAGCTCCCGTCGGTGCTCGGCCTCCCCAAATCGGCGCTCGCCGAGGACCTGGGCGGGTGGATGCCCCCGCACGACGCGCTGTTCGACCTCTTGCGCACGCTCGTGTCGGCGTCACACGGCAACGGGGTCGCGCTCACGATCGCGGTCGCGACCTTGGTGACCGTGCGTGTGCTGCAGCGCGTCGAGGGGCGGCTGCGTACGAAGCTGCCCGGGCCGTTCCTCGCGATCGCGACGGTGACCGCGGTCGGGTGGTTGCTCGACCTCGGCGCCCCCGGACCGAACCGGATCATGCTCGTGCGGGACATCGAGCCGCTCACGCGCTCGTTGCCGACGTTCTCGATGCCGTCGGGCACGCTGGAGCAGCTCTTCGCGGTCCTCCCGGTGGCCGTCGCGGTCGGCGTGCTCGGCGCGGTCGAGGCGATCGCGATCGGCAAGGTGCTCGCTGCGCGCGCGGAGCACCCGTTCGACGCCTCCCGCCAGCTGCTCGGTGAGGGTGTGTGCAACATCGGCGCTGCGTTCGTCGGCGGGTTCGCAAGCTCGGGCTCGTTCACGCGCACCGCCGTCATCTTCGACGCGGGCGCCCGCACGCGTGTCTCCGTGATCCTGTCCGGTGTGTTCGTGATGGCGCTGGTCCTGCTCGCGGCGCCGCTCGCCAACCAGATTCCGATCGCGGCGTTGGCGGGCACGCTCGTGCACATCGGCATCAAGCTCGTCGACGTCGGGCGGATCCAAGCGGCGGTCAACACCACCCGCGCCGATCGGGCGGTTCTTTGGGTCACGTTCCTCGGGGTGTTGCTGCTCCCGCACCTGGAGTGGGCGCTGCTGGCCGGCGTGGTGCTGTCGGCTGGGCTCGCGTTGCGCCGCGCGGGCCGGTTCCGGCTGATGGTCATCGGCGAGCGCGAAGACGGGGAGCTGGTCGAGCGGCCCGACGTTACCCCGGCGGATGTCGGCGACGTCGCGCTACTCAACCTGAAGGGCGAGATGTTCTTCGCGGCGGCCGAGGACCTCGAGCGGCGGCTGCGCGACATGCTGGACGACAACACCCGGTTCTTGGTGGTCCGCGTGATTGAGGCATACAACCTCGACGCGACGATGGCCGACGTGTTCGCGACGGTCGCCCGCGACGCGCGCGCGCGCGGGGGGGCGCTCATCCTGTGCGGTGTATCTACAGGTATGGAGGCCACCCTCCGGCGCGCCGGGGTTACCGAGACCATCGGGGAGGACAACATCTTCCCACACGAAGGTGCGCTGCTCGGTTCGACCCGCAAGGCCCTCGCCCGGGCGCACGCGCTCGCCGATCAGGCCCCGCCCCAGGTCTCCACCGACTGACTCCGCTCAAGGCGCCATCGCGCGCGCGAGCTCCTTGTCGCCCGAGAACGTGAACGCCGCGACGATCACATGCCAGTTGGCGGGATCGACGACCGTGTCGGCGAGCATCTCGAGCGCCGCGAGCTTGTCGGAGGACATCGCGAAGTCTCCCAGGATCGAAGCGACCTCGGACGCGGTCAGCCGCGCGCCTGCCGCCGCAGACTCGAGCGCCAGCAGCTTGTCGGACGAGAACGCCTCGCCGCCTACCGCGGCCCGCACGCGCGCGACGTCGCCGGAGCCCGACGGGGCGGTCAGGGCGGCCGCTGCCGGGGCGTCGGCCGGGGCGCTGCTGGCGGCTGCCGCGGCGACGGCCGCCAGCTCGGCCGCTGCTTCTCGCGCGGCCTCGGCGCGCGCGCGCACCGTCGCCACGGCGTCGTCGGTGGTGAACGCGAGGGCCTTCGCGGTGTACTTCGTCGCCCCGTTGTCGGCCTGGGTCGGGGTGACGCACCACGCCTCGACCTGCAGCGGTGGGTAGCCGCCGAGCAGCGCGTCTTGCGTGAGGCCGGTGGCGCGCACGAGGGCGCCGCGGGCGGTGTTCTGCGCTTGATCCCGGGCCGCTTGCTCGGATCGCGCGGGGCCGCCCGACCCGACCGCGTACGTGCGCCCGGGCGCGGCGGGCGGCTGGTCGACCCAGTCGGGGCAGACCGCGACGGCGGCCTGGGTGTACGGCGTCGGAGTAAGCTTGAACGCGAAGTACACCGGGTTCGTGAACGTCGCGGCGCGGGTCCACTCGGACGCGCTCGACGCCGACGCGCTCGCCGACACCGCCCCGGCCTTGCCCGACCCGCTCGCGTCCGTGCTCGCCGTCGACGCGTACGAGACCTCGCCCGTCCCCTGCAGGAACTCGCCGATGTACCGGTCGGAGCACTGGTCCGGCTGTTCTTTGCAGCACGCCGCGAACGCGTCCGGGTCCTTGATCTCGCCGACCATCTTGCCGGTGAGCGTGTAGGTGACCCGAGCGGTGCGCGACGCGTCATGCGCGACCGAGGCGGATCCGACCACCGGGATGCCGAGCTTGGCCCCCGCGGCGGAGCTCACCCGAAACGACTCGGTGTACTGCACGCCGCCACCGTCGATGAACCGCCAGGAGACGTGCTTCGAGCACACGAGCGGCATGCCGTTCGTCTCGTCGAGGTCGTCGACGCCCGACGGCAAGAACCGACCCAGGTACGACGACGGATCGGTGTCAAAGCTGTCCCGCAGGTACACGTTCGACGACGGCGACGACGGCGCGACGCCGATCGCGGCCGTCTTGGGACCACAACCGAGCATGAACAGGGCGAACACGCACGTCTTCATCGGCACGCTCCATCATTCACAGTAGCGCGTGGCCGGGGCCGTCGCCGCTCCTCCGGCCGCGAGCCAGCCTCGGTAGCGGCCTTCGAGCGAGGCGGCCGCCGCGGTCGGGTCGGTCGGTGGCGGCTCGGGTGGGTGGAGCGTCACCCGGAGTCGCCCTGGGCGAACGACCCACCCGGACGGCGGCAGGACCGTGTGTGCGCCTTCGATGACGACCGGCACGATCTCGGCCCCCGCCCGCTTCGCGAGGTGGAACGGCCCCTTCTTGAACGCCCCCAACGCCCCGGTCCGGCTGCGGGTCCCCTCGGGCGCGATCATCAAGGTCAGACCGTACGCGCGCACGTCGTCGGCCGCTCGGTCGAGCGCGCGGATCGAGGACGCCGGGTCGCTGCGGTCGACGAAGATCGTGCCGACCAGCCACAACGCGAGGTTGACCGGCGGTACCCACATCAGCTCCCGCTTGACGAGCGCCCGCGCCCCCGGCGGCGCGACCAGCGCCATCACGAGCAGATCGAGGGTCGAGCTGTGGTTGAGGACGAGCACCCGCGGCGCCCGGGACCCGAGGTGCGCCGCCCCGCGCACCTCGACGGCCACCCCCGCCAGCGCGAACGTCGCGCGCGCGAACCACGGCATGACCACGCTGAGCAGGGGATCGCGCAGCCACCCCGCGCTCAGCACGATGAGCGGCCCACAAGCGGCCGCCGCGACCGCCATCAGGCCGAGCGCGGCGCCCCAAGCGACCGCCGCGCGCGCTCCGGCGACGACCGACGTGGACCACCTCCGGACGCCCTTTATCGCGGGACGTCAGGCGGCGAGCGGCCCGACGCACCAGCCCGACCCGCCGTGCGCGCCGGCCCACAGCGCGCCGTCCTTGGTCGCGAGGGTGGCGACGCTCTCGGCTTGTGGGGCGCCGACGCACGCCGTCAGCTCGGCCGGCTCCACCGACGACCACGCGCCGCCCGCAGGCCGTGTCGCGTAGACCCACGCCCCCGCCTCCAAGTCGCCGTACAGCAGGTGCAACGTGCCGTCCGGAGTGGCGGCGAGGGCAGGGGAGACGCCCACGCCGTCACCCGACGCGATCACCTCCGCCTGCCACGCCGCGCCGTCGTACACGGACACCCGGAGGTCGGTCGGGTCGCCGTTTAGGGTGGCGTATGCGACCGCCGGTTGCCCGCCGACGATGGTGATCGCCACGTCGAACCCGGTGTTGCCGCCGAGGTCATCGACCAGGCCCACGTCGATGAACCCGCCCTTGGCGTCGCGTCGCGCGACCCGCACGTTCGAGCTGTCCCGCCCGGCGATCCACGGGGTGCCGGCGTCGTCGAGGGTGAGGTCGACGTCGAGATCCGCCTCGGCCCAGCTCCCGGAGAACAGCGCTCCGGCGGTGCCTTCGGCGTAGTTGCCGCTCTCCCACGCCAGGTACGCGTACCCGTCGGGCGCGACGTCGATCGCGTTCCAACCCCCCTTGCCGGAGTCCCCTTGCCCGCGGTCGACGACCTCGAACGACCACGCGCCGCTCGTGTCGGTGCCGTAGATCAGCTCGCCAGGGCCGCCAGCGTCCCGGGAGTGCAGCAGGTGGCGGACGCCCGCTCCGTCGACGGCGACGTCGACCTCGCCCGAGACGTCGCGGTACGCGTCCAGAGCCTCCGGCGTCGCGACGCCGCCCGCGACCGCGTACAAGGTGACGCCCCCACCGTAGGTGCCCGCCGCGATCACCTCGCTGGCCGAGCGCGCGACCAGGCTGTGCTGGTCGACCCCGTCCGCCACGCGAACCCACGCCGCCGGCGCCTCGGTCTCGGTCTCTTCGGTCTCCTCGGTCTCCTCGGGACCGGACGTCTCGGTCGGTGCGGTCTCCTTGGCAGGTCCGCACGCCATCAGCGCAACGGCGAACAAGGTCACGGTCGGGTTCATCACGCCTCCCGCCCCCATCATGGCGGGGCTGGGACGGCGTGGCCACGGCGGCTGTGCACGTTTCGTCGCCGGGATCGGGCTGTGACGTGCAGCTCCGACGCAAGGTCCTACTTCTTGTACTGCCGCAGGCGCTCGCGCAGGGCGTCGATCTGCTGGTCGAGCAGGAGCACCAGCGCGTCGGCCCCGGCTTCGCCCTTCATGACGTAGGCGCCGATCTCGATGTAGCGGGTAGAGGTGGCGAACACGCTGTTCATCTCGTGGTTGAGCTTGATGCCACCCAGCGCGGGCATCTTGAACAGGTTCGCGAGGTCCGTCCGGTACATCGCGAGCAGGTCGTCCGGGTCGGCCATCAGGTTCTTCACCTCGGCCGTGATCGTGAGCGAGGCCTGTGAGCCGAGGATCGCGTCCGACAGCGCCGACGAGCCGGACATACGATCGAGGGTGAGGTGCACGGCGTGCAAGACCGGGTCGCCGATGGTGCGGAACTGCACGCGCTGGCGCCCTCCGTGCGCGGCGAAGCCACACGCAGGGAAGCCTTGCCGCGCCATGGCGCGCACGAGCTCGCCGATCAGGATCTCGTCCTTCGACTCGCGGAGCTCGGCCTTGTGCTTGAAGTTTGCGAGCACGCCGAACATCAGGCCTCCTTGCCGCCGCGGAACCGCCCGCGCAGGTACTTCCGCAGGACGTGGATCGCCGCGTCCATCGACGAGCCGAGCTTCTCGTAGTCGATACGCCAGTCTTCCGACACGACGTCGCCGGCGTCCCAGTACAGATCGACCTGCACATAGACGTAGCGGGTGTCCATGTCGCCGTCGACCGTGATGGTTCCCGGCTCGGCGGACTGCAACAGCCCCGAGCGGAACTCGGCCTTCACCGCGCCCCAGATGGTGGCGAAGCTGTCGATGAACTCGCCGTAGCCGACGATCACGCTCACGAGGTGACCCTGCACCTTCGCGGCGACCACGTTCGGCGTGATGTGGTTCACCTTGAAGAAGACGCGGGAGCGGTCTTCGAGGCGCTCGAAGCGCACGAAGTGGTTCGTGCCGTCGCTCGTGAGGTCGATCAGCGCCGATCCGCGCTCCACCATGACGGTGATCAGCGCGCCGAGCAGCACCTCGTCGACCCGGGTCGCGAACGT
>CAIUDO010000887.1 GCA_903897935.1 uncultured Pseudomonadota bacterium | reverse complement strand
TCGTGGAACCGAGCCTTCGACAAACAGGCCGACGCGTACTCGAGGCGGGCGACGACGTCGTCGGGGACCTCGTCGAGCCGCTGCTCGAGCCGCTTGATCGACCAGTCGAGTTTTTGGTGGACGAACAACGAGGACACGAGCAGAACCCGCCGCCAGAGGCGGGAGGGTAACCCGGAATCGCGACGGTTGGACGCGCGACCGCGCGGGGCGCGTAATCGACGACCTCCTCGGTTGGGCGCTGCGCTTGGCCGTCCCTCGGGAATGTGGCTAACCGGCGCGGTCGGAGGTCCGATGGACGAGCTGTGGGCGTCCGCCCGGCGTGAGCAGGCGGTCCGGGCGCTGCTGCCGCTGTTTTTCGCGTCCGGGGCGACGGCGCTCGTCTACCAGACGCTGTGGGCGCGGCAGCTGCACCTCGTGTTCGGCACGTCGAGCTTCGCGATCTCCGCGGTGCTCACTGCGTTCATGGCGGGGCTCGCGATTGGCGGCGCCATCATGGCCAAGCGCGCGGATCGCGCGGCGCGGCCGCTCCTGATCTATGGCCTGCTCGAGATCGGCATCGGCGTGTACGCCTTCTTGTTCCCATGGATCGTCGAGGGCATCTCGCCGGTGTACCTGGCCGCGTGGCGGGTCCTCGAGCCGCCGCCCGTCCTGTTCGGGGCGATGCAGCTCGGCTTGCTCGGGCTCGCGCTGCTGGCGCCGACGACGGCGATGGGGGCCACGTTGCCGCTCCTCGCTCGCTTCGCGACGAGCCGCCTCGGCGCGGTCGGCGATCGGGTCGGCATGTTGTACGGCGTCAACACCGCGGGCGCGGTCGCCGGCACGTGGCTGTGCGGGTTCGTGTTGTTGCCGGGCTGGGGCCTCGGCTTGACCACCGACGTCACGGCGGCGGCGAACGTCGCGCTCGGGCTGCTCGCGATCGCGCTCGACGCGTGGTCGCGCGGGACGGACGCGCCGGTCACCGAGGATCTCGCTGCCGACACGTTCCGCCCGGCGCTGCGGCCGGTCGCGCTCGCGCTCGGGCTCGCCGGGTTCGCGTCGCTGATCTACGAGGTGGCGTGGACGCGCGTGCTGGTGCTCATGCTGGGCGCCTCGGTGTACGCGTTCTCGGTCATGTTGTTGGCGTTCCTCGTTGGGATCGCGGGCGGTGGCGCGATCGGCGGCCGGATCGCGGACCGCGTCGCGGCGAAGCACGGCCAGGACGGCGTGCGGGCCGCGCTCGCCGGCGTCGAGGTCGCGATCGCGGTGCTGTCGATCTCGGTGATGTTCGCCTTCCAAGAGATGCCGTTCTTGTACGTGCGGCTGTACGACCTGTTCCAGGCCCAAAACGACAGCTCGATCGTGTGGATGGTGTCGTTGGTGCTCGCCGGCCTGGTCATGACCCCGCCGGCGGTCCTGATGGGCGCGGCGTTTCCGCTGGCGGTGCGCGCGGTCGTGCATGAGAAGGACGCGCTCGGCGGGCCGGTCGGCGCGGTGTACGCGGCGAACACCCTCGGTTCGGTGCTGGGCGCCGGGTTGTCCGGGTTCCTCCTGCTCCCGGTGTTCGGGGTGCGCGCCACCATCGCTGCGGCCGCGATCATCAACGTGCTCGCGGCGGCGGTCGCGCTGTCGGGCGGGCGGGCGAAGGCGGCGCCGCGCGCCGCGATGGCCGGGCTCGGGGCGCTGCCGCTCGTCATCGTCGGCGCGGTGATGCTCGTCCCGTGGAACCCGCTGCTCATCACGGCGGGCATGTACAAGTACGTGTCGGAGTTCGAGGACCACTCGCGCGCGGGGATCATGGAGTACGCGGTCGACGCGTACGAGCTGATGTTCTACGAAGAAGGCTTGTCTTCGGTGGTGACCGTCGCGCGCAACAAGGACACCGGGAGCATTTGGCTCGCCAACAACGGCAAGGTCGACGCGTCGACGAACGTGGACATGCCCACCCAGGTCTTGGTGGCGCTGCTGCCGTTCCAGTTCGTCGACTCGGTCGACGACGTGCTGATCATCGGCCTCGCGAGCGGCATCACCGCGGGGGCGGCCGGCCGGGTGAGCGGCATCCAGAACCTCGACGTCGTCGAGCTCGAGCCGGCCACGCAGCGCGCCGCGCGCCTGTTCGACGACCACAACCACCACATCCTCGACGACCCGCGCGTGTCGTTGATCAGCAACGACGGCCGCAACCATGTGTTGTTGTCGCCGGAGCAGTCCTACGACGTGATCGTGAGCGAGCCGTCGAACCCGTGGATCTCGGGCGTCTCCAACCTGTTCACCAAGGAGTTCCTCGAGATCGGCAAGAAGCGGCTCAAGCCCGGCGGCGCGTGGGCGCAGTGGGTGCAGCTCTACGGGATGGACCGCGAGGATCTGCGGGCGTTGCTCGGGACCTTCGCGGACGTCTACCCGCACGTGGTCCTGTTCACGACCATCGAAGACGCCGACATCGTCCTGGTCGGGTCGGAGTCGCCGCTCGACGTCGACGAGGCCACGGCGGCGCGCTTCCTCCAGCGGTGGCCCGAAGCCGAGCAGGAGCTGCGCGTGGTCCGCTTGGAGCGCCCGATGGACCTCGTCGGGACGTACCTCATGGACCGCGACCAGATCCTCGCGATGACCGAGGGCGTCGAGCGCAACACCGACGACAACATGCGCATCGAGTACGGCGCGCCGCGCCACCTGCACCAGAGCACGGCCGCCCGCAACGTGGAGCTCCTGCTCAAGAACGCCCAGATCCCGCCCAGCATCCGGGGCGACGCGCTGGCGCTGGCCCGGATGGCGGCGGTGTACGAGGAGCGGGACGACCGCGACCGGGCGCGGTCGGCGATGGCCACCGCGGTGGACCTCGAATTGGCCGCGCGCGGGCACGAGGCTGGCCGCGCGTTGCTCGCGAGCCAGCTCCAGCTCGACGACGCGGTCGGCATCCAAGCGGTGATCGACGAGGCGATGCGCGCGCTCGCGGCGTCCGAGGCGCCGCCGATCGAGCTGCTCGACGCGTTCGACGACTGGAAGAAGCTTCAAGCGCCATGAGGATCGTCGTCCAGAAGTACGGTGGGTCCTCGGTGGCCGACCTGGACTGCTTACGAGGGGTGGCGGCCCGCATCGCCCGGACCCGCGCCGCCGGGTTCGCGGTCGCCGTCGTGGTGTCGGCGATGGGCAACACCACCGACGAGCTGATCGCGCTCGCGCGGCAGGTGTCGCCGCGGCCCGACCGCCGCGAGCTCGACATGCTGTTGTCGGTCGGAGAGCGCGTCGCGATGGCCCTGCTCGCGATGGCGCTGCGCGAATTGGGCGTGCCAGCGGTGTCGTTGACCGGGTCGCAGTCGGGCATCATCACCGACGAGGCGCACGCGCAGGCGCGGGTCGTCGAGGTGCGCCCGGCCCGGGTGCGCGCGGCGCTCGAGGCCGGAGACGTGGTGATCGTCGCCGGGTTTCAGGGCGTCAGCCGGGCGCGTGAGGTCACCACGCTCGGGCGCGGCGGATCCGACACCACCGCGGTCGTGCTCGCGGCGGCGCTGGGCGCCGAGCACTGCGAGATCAACTCCGACGTCGACGGCGTGTGGAGCGCGGACCCGCGGGTGGTGCCCAGCGCGCACAAGGTCGACGTGCTGTCGCTCGACGAGGGGCTCGCCCTCGCCCGGGGCGGCGCGAAGGTGCTGTTCGAAGACGCGGTCCGGTACGCGCGCGACCGGGGCATCGTGCTGGTCGCGTCGTCGACGTTCGGCGGCGGGACGGGCACGCGCCTCGTGCCGGGCGCGGTCAGGCGTGACGGCGCGGTCGCGGTGACGGGGGATCGCCAGCTCGTCGCGCTGCGCGCGCCCGCCGACGCCGAGCTGCCCGTCGGGTTGAAGGTGCGTCGTATGTTCGGCGATCGGCTCATCGTCGACGTGCGCGACGCGCACGGGGCGCTGGCCGGGTTGCCGCCGGGCGTGGTCGTCGAGGGGCCGGTCGCGGCGATCACCGCGGTTGGGTCGGGCCTCGGTGAGCGTCGGGACGTCGCGATCCGCGCGGCGTCGGTCCTTCACGGGGCAGGCGCGCCGGGGGGGACGGTCGTCGGCGCTGGGGACGCGCTGTGGTGGGAGGTGCCGGCGGGGGCGCTCGAGGCGGGCGTGCGCGCGCTGCACGACGCGCTGGTCGGCGCGTCGTCGTAGCGCGGCGCAGCGGGGCCGCTCAGACCGCGCTGATGATCGCGTTGAGCGTGGCGCTCGGGCGCATCACGGCGGCGGTCTTGACGGGGTCGGGCATGTAGTAGCCGCCGATGTCGGCCGCGTGGCCCTGCACCGCGGCGAGCTCCGCCACGATCGTAGCCTCCGACGCCGACAACGCCGCGGCGACCGGCGCGAAGCGGGCGGCGAGGGCCGGGTCGTCGGTCTGGGATGCGAGCGCCTGCGCCCAGTACATCGCGACGTAGAAGTGGCTGCCACGGTTGTCGGGGCCGCCCGGCGCGCGCGCCGGCGACCGGTTCTCGAGCAGGTAGCGGGTCGTCGCGTCGTCCAGCGCGGCGCCGAGGATCCGGGCGCCCTTGTTGTCGAACCGGTCCGCGAGGTGCTCGAGGCTCACCGCGAGCGCGAGGAACTCACCGAGCGAGTCCCAGCGCAAGAAGTTCTCCTTTTGGAGCTGCTGCACGTGCTTGGGCGCCGAGCCGCCGGCCCCCGTCTCGAACAAGCCGCCGCCGTTCATCAGCGGGACGATCGAGAGCATCTTCGCCGAGGTCCCGACCTCGAGGATCGGGAACAGGTCGGTCAGGTAGTCGCGCAGCACGTTGCCGGTGACCGAGATGGTGTCGAGGCCCTGACGGATCCGGTCGACGCTCAGCCGCGTGGCGTCGACAGGAGCGAGGATGTGCAGCTCGAGCCCGTCGGTGTCGAGGGTCGCGAGGGTCTCGCGCACCTTGACGATGAGCTGGGCGTCGTGGGCGCGGTCGGCGTCGAGCCAGAACACCGCGGGCACGCCGGTCGCGCGCGCGCGGCGGACGGCGAGCTGGACCCAGTCCCGGATCGGCGCGTCCTTCGTCTGGCAGGCGCGCCACAGATCGCCCGCGTGCACGCGGTGCGACATCAGCTCGGCGCCCGAGGCGTCGACCACGCGCACGACGCCGGCGCTGGCGATGGTGAACGTCTTGTCGTGCGAGCCGTACTCTTCGGCCTTCTGGGCCATCAACCCAACGTTCGACACGCTGCCCATCGTGCGCGGGTCGTACGCCCCGTTGGCCTTGCAGTCGTCGATCATCACCTGGTAGATGCCGGCGTAGCTGCTGTCCGGGAGGACGGCCTTCGTGTCGCGCAGGGCGCCGGTCTTGTCCCACATCTTGCCGCCGTCGCGGAGCATCGCGGGCATCGACGCGTCGACGATGACGTCGCTCGGGACGTGCAGGTTGGTGATGCCCTTGTCGCTGTCGACCATCGCGAGGTCGGGGCCCTGGGCGTACGCGGCGGCGATCGAGGCCTCGATCGCGGCGCGGTCCTCGGCCGGCAAGGCGGCGAGGCGGCCGGTGAGGTCGGCGAGGCCGTTGTCGGGCGACCAGCCGATCGCGTCGAGCGCGCCGGCGTGGTGGGCGAACAGGTCCGTGAAGTAGGCGCGCACCGCGTACCCGAAGATGACCGGGTCCGAGACCTTCATCATCGTGGCCTTGAGGTGCACCGACAGGAGGGTGCCGTTGGCGCGGGCGTCGGCGACGTGCTCCGCCAAGAACGCCTGCAACGCGGCGGCCGACAGGAAGGTGCCGTCGAGCACCTCGCCGGCGCGCAGGTCGAGCTCCTTGAGGGTGGTGACGCCGCCGTCATCGGCGACGTGCTCGATGCGGACGCGGGTGGCGGCGGGCACCGTCACGGAGCGCTCGTTGTGGAAGAAGTCCCCCGCCGACATCGTGGCGACGTGGGTGGCCGAGGTGGGCGACCACTTGCCCATGCGGTGCGGGTTCGCGCGCGCGTACGCCTTGACGGCCTTCGGCGCGCGGCGGTCCGAGTTGCCCTCCCGCAGCACCGGGTTGACCGCGCTGCCCTTCACCTTGTCGTAGCGGGCGCGGATCGCGCGCTCGTCGTCGGTCGACGGGGCGTCCGGGTAGTCGGGCAGGTCGTACCCGCGCGCTTGCAGCTCGGCGATGGCCGCCTTGAGCTGGGGCATCGACGCGCTGATGTTCGGGAGCTTGATCACGTTCGCGTCGGGGCGGGTGACGAGCGCGCCGAGCTCGGCCAGCGCGTCGCCCTGGTCTTGCTCGGGGGTGAGGCGGTCGCGGAACGCGGCGGCGACGCGCGCGGCCACCGAGATGTCGCGCGTCTCGACGGCGACGCCGGCCGCGGCCGCGTACGCCGCGATGATCGGGAGGAACGAGTACGTCGCGAGCAGCGGCGCTTCGTCGGTGAGGGTGTAGAGGATCGTCTGCGAGTCGGACATGCCCGGGGCTCCGTTGTTGCCGAGCGCGGCTCGGGGGCGCCCCCCTAACTGCGTCTCCGGGGCGGCGCGGCGCCCGCGCGCGCGATCAGCCGCCGAGCAAGGACACCGACCCGCGCACGCTGAAGCACGCGTCGTTGAAGTCGCTGTCGCCGACGCCCGCGAGGTCCTCGAAGCCGACCCGGTACGTGTCGTCGTCCATCCGAACCACCCGCGCGTGCACCTCGCCGTCGTCGTTGCGGTTCGCCGGGCCGGTGCGCCACGTCTCGCCGTACGGGTTCGTCAACGCGAACACCAGCTCCACCCCTGCCTCTGGCGACCCGAGCGACACCTCGGTTCCGGGCGCCGTCTCGTGCAGCGTCCCGATCACGACCTCGGTCGGCTCGGCCAGCCACAGCTCGTTCGCGAAGTCGGCCGATCCCCCGTCCCACACCGCGACCAGCGCGCCGCCGCCGGCGAACACCTGCTGCCCGCCCGCGCCGGTGTCCGTAGAAGCGAAGCACGGATCCTCGGGGAGCGCGGTGTCGTTCGTGCCGGTCTCGAACTTGATCAGGTCGCACGCGGAGAACACGGCCAGGGCCACGACGATCGACACAACGCGCATCCTGCACCTCGGCTCGACGGGACGTGCGGTCGGCGTATCCGCTTCGGTCCGCGACCGGGCGTTGACGATCAACACACACCGGCGGCGCTTCACGCTTCGTTACCGAACCGCAGGGGCCCGCTTCACGTCGGCGGCGCATGTTGGGGCCCGGAGGTGGGATGTCGGCGAAGGGTAGGGTGCTGGGGGCGCTCGGGCGCCTCGTGTTGCGTGAGGGCCGCGTCGCGCAGGTGATCGACCTCGCGCCGCGGCTCTGTCGGGTGGTCGTCACGGGCGACGATCTGCGCGGCGCCGTGTGGGTCCCCGGTGACAAAGCGCAGATCGTGCTGCCGGATCGCTCCGTGCGCACCTACACGCCCTGCTCCTGGGACGCCGGCGCGGGCGCGACCTCGTTCTTGGTGTTCGTGCACGGCGACGCGCCCGGGGCGGCGTGGGGCCGGACGGTGCGCCCTGGTGACCCGGTGCGGTTCCTCGGGCCGCAGCGGTCGCTCCGCGCTGAGGGGCCGTGCGTCGTGGTCGGGGACGAGACGGCGTTCGGGTTGGCCGAGGCGCTCGACGCGTTCGGGGTGTTCGAGGTCTCCGACCACGCCGCGGCCGCCGCGTTCGTGCGGGAGGGGCGCGGGGTCGTGGTGCCGCGTGGTGACCTGTCGGCCGTCGCCGATCAGGTGGCCGCGGCCGCCGCCGGGCGCGCGCTGGTGTTGGCCGGTCGGGCGTCGTCGATCCAGGGTCTGCGGCCGCTCCTGGCGGCGCGCGGGGTGCCGTGGCCGAAGCAGGTCAAGGCGTACTGGGCCGACGGCAAGCGCGGGCTCGACTGACCAGCGGCCGCCTCGACAGATTTGGGTGCAGATCGGGCTCCGTCAAGCGGCACCTCGCAGAGATGGTAGCTTGGCCGGTGCATTTGTCTGAAGCCTGGCTGGTTGGCCGAGCGCCCTTGCGGAGCGTCGAAGGCGGTCGAGGACCCAACGCACGAAGTC
>CAIUDO010000886.1 GCA_903897935.1 uncultured Pseudomonadota bacterium | reverse complement strand
CGGCCCCCGCGCCGCCACCGAAGCCCGCCGCCCCCCCGCCGGCCCCCGCGACCGTGAAGGCGCCCGCGCCCGCGCCCGCCCCGGCCGCAGCTCCAGCCCCGACCGGTGACGCGACCGCCCTGATCAACAAGGGCTGGGCCGCGATCGACAGCGGCAAGGTCTCCGACGCCGAGCGCTTGTTCAAGTCGGCGCTTGCGGCCGCCCCGGGCAGCGCCGCCGCGGCGTACGGCTACGGCTACGCGCTCATCGAGGCGGGTCGCGCCGACGAAGCGGCCCAGTACTTGTGTCGGGCGCTGTCGAACAACCCGTCCACGGAAGACCGTCGAGAGATCGAAGGCGTCCTCCGTAGCAAATCCCTCACCTGTCCCTGATGGAGCGCCAGATGGAAGACGATTACTTCGCCCGGCTCGACCGGGAACGCATCGAGAAGCTGCGCACCGCGGAGGCCGCCCAGGCCGAGGCCGAGGCCCGCGAGGCCGCGCGCGCCCTGCACCACCACAAGTGCGGCAAGTGCGGCAGCTCGATGGACACGCACCTCCATCGTGGTGTTCAGGTCGAGGTGTGCCCGCAATGCGGCGCCGTCCTGCTCGACAAGGGAGAGCTCGAGACGCTCGCCGGCGAAGACAAGAGCGGCGCCCTCGCCGGGATCTTGTCCATCTTCAGGAAGTAGACGGGGGCGGCCCCGCGGTTCCGTCGCCCGGCGCACCCCGATGCGCTCGGGCGGTTGCCCTTTCGCACGGCGGAGCTACTCGGCTGCGCCCAAGGATCGCACCCGCGAGGGAGGCCGTTTGGCACCGTCCATCATCGAGCAGAACGAGGAGCTGTACCGAATCCCCGCGTGGGGGCTCGGGTACTTCTCGGTCAATGCGCAAGGCAACCTTGTCGTCCGGCCCGACCCGTCGAACGACGCCACGATCGACGTCAAGGCGCTGATCGACGATTTGCGGCGTCGTGGCTTGCAGATCCCGATCCTCCTCCGGTTCACCGATCTCGTGCGCGCGCGCATCGACGAGCTCGCGGGGGCGTTCCGCGCCGCGATCGAGGAGTACGAGTACAAGGGCGCGTTCCGCGGCGTGTACCCGATCAAGGTGAACCAGCAGCGGCAGCTCGTCGAAGATGTCGTGCGGTTCTCGCGGCCGCACCACCTCGGGCTCGAGGCCGGCTCGAAGCCGGAGCTGCTCGTGGTGCTGTCGTTGCTCGACGACCCCGAGGCGCTGATCGTCTGCAACGGGTACAAGGACCGCGAGTACATCGAGATGGCGCTGCTGGCCCGAAAGCTCGGTCGCAACACCATCGTCGTCATCGAGAAGATCACCGAGCTCGACACCGTGCTCCAGGCGTCGCGCCGGCTCCAGATCGCGCCGGTCATCGGCGTGCGCGCCAAGCTGTCGGCGACGGGCAGCGGCCGCTGGAAGGACTCTGGCGGCGACCTCGCCAAGTTCGGGCTCACCATCCCGGAGATCGTCCAGGTGGTGGAGACCCTGCGCGCCGAGGGCCAGCTCGACACGCTGAAGCTGCTGCACTTCCACATCGGCAGCCAGGTGTCCGACATCCGCTCGGTCAAGGGCGCCCTCAAGGAGGCCACCCGCATCTACACCGAGCTGTGCGGTATGGGCGCCCCGATGGGCTTCCTCGACGTCGGCGGCGGCCTCGGCATCGACTACGACGGCAGCCGCACCTCGGAGCCCAGCTCGGTCAACTACGACGTGCTCGAGTACGCGTACGACGTCGTCAGCGCCATCTCGCTGGCGTGCGACGAGGCCGAGGTGCCGCACCCCGCCATCGTGACCGAAGCCGGCCGCTTCATGGTCACCCACAACTCGGTGCTCGTGTTCGACGTGCTCGGGACGAGCCGCATGCTCTCGGAGACGCCGAGCGTGCCGCGTGAGCTCGCGGAGTCCGACGAGCACCTGTCCGAGATGTGGGAGATCCTCGAGGAGATCAGCCCGGACAACCTGCAGGAGCCCTACCACGACGCGGTCGAGATCAAGGAAGAGGTGCTCGCTCGCTTCAACCTCGGCTTGTGCTCGCTCGAGGAGCGCGCTCGCGTCGACCAGATGTTCTGGGTGATCTGCGCGCGGCTCGCCCGCACGATGCAGGACAACGCGGTGGTGCCCGACGAGCTCGTGCCGATCCAGCGGTCCCTCGCCGACACCTACTTCTGCAACTTCAGCCTGTTCCAATCCGCGCCGGACTCGTGGGCGATCAACCAACTGTTCCCGATCGCGCCGATCCACCGGTTCGACGAGAAGGCTACGGTCCGCGCGGTGCTCGCCGACATCACCTGCGACTCGGACGGCAAGATCGACCGCTTCATCGGCCGCCGCGTCAAGCCGGTGCTCGAGCTGCACCCGATCGACCACCAGAGCCCGTACTACCTCGGCATGTTCCTGGTCGGGGCGTACCAGGAGATCCTCGGCGACCTCCACAACCTGTTCGGCGACACCCACATCGTTCACGTGTCGTTGGCCAGCACGCAGCTCGGCTACCGCATCGACCACATCGTCGAAGGGGACACGGTCAAAGAGGTGCTCGAGTACGTCGAATTCGACCGCCAGCGCCTCGTCACCCGGCTGCGCCAGGCGATCGAGCGCGCCATCGAGCGCGGGAGCTGCTCGATGGAGGACGGCGCGCGCATGATCGACACGTACCTGCGCGAGCTCGAGGGCTACACCTACCTGACTGAGTAGGGCGCGCCGGGCGCGCGCTGGGCCGTCGGGACCGGCGGCTTAGATGCCTTCGTAGTTCGTCGCGCGGATCGCCACTTCGGCGAGGCCGACCGCCTGCGACGTCTTGCCCGGGTACGCCTCGAGGATCTTGACCGTGACCGAGCCCCAGCTCGAGCCGGTGTACCCGATCGCGCTCGGCAGCTCGATCCACTGCGGCGTAGCGACGTTCTGCAGCTCCACCGTCCGCGTGATGTCCGACGCGGTGATCTCGACCTTCTTGGGCCGCGCGAACGTGTCGGGGCCGGCGGTGAACCCCACCGACGACACGCCCCAGCCGTCGGCCGACACGCGGAACTCGTCGTCCACCGCGCCGGTCCAGAACGTCTTGAGGTTGGCGTCGGTCATGTGGTCGGGCGGGTGCGCGGCGTCGTTCGCCGGGGTGCTGTCGCCCACCTTGGCCTTCGTGTCGATCTCTTTGAGCTTCACGAGCACTTCGGAGACGGCGAGGAACCCGTAGTCCTGGCCCTCATAGGCCTCGGTCACGGTCAACCGCAGCTTGCCGCCGAAGTACTCGCTGCCGATCTTCGTGTCCGGCAGGTCGATGATCTGCCAGCCGTTCTTGTCTTCGAACGTGATCGACGCCTCGCCGGTGCGGGTGCCCTCCGAGTCGTCCGCCGACATCTGCGTGAAGAACTCGACGCGCGCGGCCTTGATGCGGCCGTAGTCGCCGTAGGTGGCGTCGTCTTTGCCCCATCCGGCGATGACCGCGATCTTGTCGACGTCGCCCTTCGGCAGGTCGATCTCGATCCACTGCCCGGCGGGCTCGGCCTCCGGATCGGTCAGCCAGGCCGTCATCGGGTCACTGTCGAGCGCGGACCCGACGTTGTACACGTTCGCGCCCAGCTTCGACTCCTTCTTGTACGAGGAGACGCGGAAGCCGGCCATCGCGACCGACGGGACAAGCACCAACAACACGGCGTAGCGCCACATGACAACTCCACGAGCGGGCCCGTGACGATAGCGCACGGCGCGCGCCAACGTAACCCCTCTACCGCCGCGTACGTCCGTCGAAGTCGCCGCGCGTCAGTTCGCGCGGTCGACGATGATGAACTCGACGCGGCGGTTGGCCTGCTTGCCTTCATCGGTGGTGTTGTCGGCGATCGGGCGCATCTCGCCGAACCCGACCGGATCGAGCCGCTCGGCCGCTACGCCCTTGCCGACGAGGTAGTCCCGCACCGCTTCGGCGCGCGACTGCGACAGGCGCAGGTTGTAGGTGTCCGACCCATCGGCGTCGGTGTGGCCTTCGATGCGGATCTTCAGGAGGTCTGGACGGGCGAGGATAATCGCCGCGATGTCATCGCACAAGCCGTAGCTGACCTGCTGGATGATGGCCTTGTTGTACTCGAACAAGATGACGTCGTTGATCTTGATCCGGTCGGCCTCGATGTAGACCTCTTGATCGGGACAGCCGTCTTCGTCCTGGTCGCCGTCGAAGTCCTCCGGGTCGTACGGGCAGCGGTCGACGTCGTCGAGGTAGCCGTCGCCGTCGGTGTCGTAGACGGGGACCTCGTCCGGACAGCCGTCGTCGTCCTGGTACTCGTTGAACGACTCGGGATCGTCCGGGCACCGATCCGCGACGTCGAGCAGGCCGTCTTTGTCGTTATCGACGTCGGGGCAGCCGTCGTGATCGCGGTAGCCGTCGTCGTCCTCAGCGTCGACCGGGCAGCGGTCTTCGGAGTCGAGCACACCGTCTTTGTCGTTGTCGGCCTCGGGGCACCCGTCGTCGTCCTGGTAGCCGTCCTGATCTTCCGGATCGTGCATGCAGACGTCGAACTTGTTGGCGATGCCGTCTTTGTCGGCGTCGAGGCTCGCGGGATCGAACGACGGAGCCAGCGTGGCGCCCAGGAACACGCGGTAGTCCGGCGCGCCGAGGCCCGGGCTCAACCCGAAGCCGGCGCCGGAGGTGACCACGACCAGGTTGTCGGCGATCACCTTGACGAACGGGAGGACCTCGGTGGCGCGGTGGGCGGGCCTGGGCCCCCCGATCGACCCCACGATCTCGCCGCCGAACTCGACGGGCGCCGCCGGGTGGATCGCGATGGCGCCCCGGTACTGGAACTCGTTGTGGATGATGAGGTCGCGGAACCGAGCGATCTCACGGACCCGGAACCCCGCGTTGCCCGACGCGCGGAACACGTACTCCCGCCGCCGGACCGACTTGTCGGCGAGCTCGAGCGCGATCATCGGCGTGGCGGCCAGCTCCTCCTCCGACAAGAACGAGCCGCCGTAGTTGCCCGGCACGTCGACCTCGGCCAACAACGCCAACCCCACCGGGTACTTGTCGAGGTCGATGAGCGCGAGCTTCGGTACGACGCGCAGGTCGGAGAAGCCCGTGGCGACGAGCTCGGAGCTCCGGTTCGGGTTGTCGGCGCTCGACGGCTCGAAGCCCTCTTGCCACACGACCGCGGGCGCGTCGATCGACAACGAGAAGTACGGAGAGATGCCGATGCCGAGCTGGAGATCGACCATCGCCCGGTCGTCGATGATGCCGTCGCCGTCTTCCGTATCGGACAACACGCGGTCGCCTTCCCAGACGAGCACCACCGGGTCGTTGCTGTAGTTGCCCCACAGCCCGACCCCGAGCTGCAGGTGGCCCAGCGTGGTCGCGCTGTGGGTGACGCCGTACCCGAACGTGTCGGACGCCGGGCGGAACCGCTCGATGTCGACCGTATAGTCCTGCGCCGCCGGCGGGTCCTGGGCGAGCGCCGGGGCCGCCCCCACGAGGCCCAAGCCACACAGCGCGAACCGAGCCGCCCGCCGACCGAACCGTGTCCCCGACGCGCGCTCGTTCACGACGCTCTCCCACGACGACGCGCCAGCAGCAACAGCGCCGGCAACAGAGCGGCGCTCGACACCGTCGCGTCCTGGCACGCCGACCCCCCCGACAACGACCCGCGCGCGAACGCCAGCTCACACCCTTCGTTGAAGTAGCCGTCGCAGTTGTTGTCGTCCGAGTCTTCGCAGATATCGACCTGCTTGCCCGGGTTGACCGCCTCGAGCTCGTCGTTGCAGTCGCCCTCGCCCTTCGTCCACCCGTCGCCGTCGCAGTCCTCCTGGCCAATCGGAAGGCCGGAAGGCTGAGTTTCACCCTCGCAGGCGGCGAACGCCGAAGTTCCAGCGAGGAGCGCGACGCCTACCGCGACGCAGCGGAGGAGCGACACCATGATCACTCCTGCGTCGGCTTGTACGTGATCGCGGTGTGGTGCTCGATGCCCTTCTCGACCTTCCACGAGTTGTCGTAGAACGAGGTGTCGTTGATGCGCACCTCGATCGTGCCGTGCTCGGGCACGCGGTACACGCGCTCGAACCCGACGGGGAGGATGCTCACAATCCCGGAGTCGCCGGTGAACCGCATGATGACCTGCCCCGGGTAACAACCCTCGATGTTGCAGGGATAATCAGGGCCCACCGCCGGCTTGCTGGTGTCGCCGTCGGCCTTGATCCACGCGCCGTCGGTGGTGATGCGGTACTGGTCGCTCTCGGTCGCCGTGATGATGACCTCGTCGCCCTCGCACACGCCGACCGGGATGTGCCAGTCCGCGCCGATGTTGAGGTAGTCGAACAGCGTGTACCGCATCGGCGCGGTGCGGCACTGACCCTCGACGAGCGAGTTGGTCATGCCGCTCAGCCAGGACTCCCACGCGGACGTGGCGCCCGAGCTGCGGGCCTGGGCGCACTGCTCGGCGTTGCCGACGGAGACCGTCTCGATGTGCTCGGGCGTGCCGAGCAGGACCGTCTCCATGTTCTCGACGAGCTTCGCATCGAACGTGACGCCGTCGGAGCGGCCCCCGCTCCACTGCGACATCATCTCCTGGAGCGCGGTCTGGCGGGCCACGCGGCGATCACCCGGCCCGAGGGACGCGTAGTCCATCGGGTAGTAGCACTCCCCGGCCCACCCCTCGTTCGAGTGCCAGCCCACGAGCGGCGCGGCTGGCGCGACGGTCTTCCCGCCGCCGCAACCGGCGATCAACGATGCTGCGATGATGACGCGACGCAATGAGCCCTCCCGTGACCCGCCAACCATAGCACGCGAACGACCGATCCAACGCTCCGAACGCTCCGAACGTTCCGGACGCGGAAAAGCGGACGCGTCGCGCCCGTGAAACGAGCGCGCGCGCCACGATCGAGCGCGGCGCACCGCCGATCCCGTCCCCGCGCCTTCGGGCGTCGAGCCGCACGAGGACCGTGCCGCGCTGCCGCTTCCGGGGCGGGGCGAGCCCCGCCGCGGCATCAGCCGATCTTGCCCTGGAGGAAGAACGCGATGATCAGGGTGAAGATGACCAGCGACTCGATGAAGGCGAGGCCGAGGAGCATCGCGGTCTGCACCGTGCCGGCCACCGCCGGGTTGCGGGCCATGCCCTCGAGCGCGCCGCGAGCGGCGTTGCCCTGGCCGATGCTGGCGCCGAGGACGGCGAGGCCCATGGCGAAGCCGGCGCCGATGGCGATGTAGCCGTCCTCTTCCGCCGCGAACGCCTGCCCGCCCACGAGCAGGATGGACGCGAGAACAGGGGCGATCAGGGTCCAATTCGAGCGCTTCATGTCGTCCTCCGAAGGTCACAGCGCCCCACCGGCGTCGCGTGTTCGCTCGATCCGCGGCTCCGAAGCCGGACTGATCCGACGACGGGGCCGCGCTCGCTCGGCCGATGGGACAGGGTCATTGAGTCGTGAAGGGGTCGCGGAGCGGGAGCGAGCAGTCGCGCCCCGCGCAAGGTCGGGATCAGTGGTGTCCAGCTCCGTCTGCGTCGCCGTGACCATGGTCCCCATGGTCGTGGTGCGGGATCGCCGAACCGACGTAGATAGAGGTGAGAAGGGAGAAGACCAGCGCCTGCATCGTCGAGACGAGCAGCGCCAGCGCCAAGAACGGGACCGGGATCGGGATCAGCCAGGCGATCGCCTGGACGACCGGCGACGCGCCCGCCGCCATGTCGGGCAACAAGCCGCTCATGACCGAGAACACGGTGTGATCGCCGAACATGTTGCCGGTCAACCGCAACGTGAGCGACACCGGCCGGATGAACAAGCTGATGACCTCGATCGGGAACAACAAGAAGCCCGTGACGAGCATCGGGCCCCACAGGTGCTTGACGTACCCGACCGCGTCGCGCGTGAGGCCGACGTAGTTGAAGACGAGGAACACGACGACGGCCATGCCGACGTTCGCGTTGATATCGTCCGTCGGGGGGGACATCCCGGGCACCAGCGAGAACAGGTTGCACACCCAGATGTACAGGAACAACGACGCGATCAGCGGGAAGAACCGCGCGAGGTCCTTACGGGACGGGAAGATGCGCTCGATGAGCGACAAGATGCCCGACGCGAAGATCTCGGCCGAGTTCCGTACGGTCAGGCTCGAGTCGGCGTAGTACGCTTGCATACCACCCCGCGCCCGCGCCGCCTCCAGGCCCCGACGGGCCATCACCGCCCACCCGAGCACCAAGAAGCACGCGAGCCACGCGAGCGCGAACACGTACGTGCCGTGCCCCTCGACCCCGAGCAGCGAGAACAAGCCCTCGTGGTCGACCCACGGGATGAGGTGGAACCAAGTGAAGCTGCTGGCGAACATCACGAGCCTCCGCCGTGCGCGATCCGCGCGATTGGCAGCATGCGTTCCATCAGGTGGCGCTCCCCAGCGCTGCCGACGTGGTCGACCGGCCGCGCGCCCAGCGCACCGCCCCGAGGGACGCGCCGACGAGCACACCGAGCGTACCAGCGACGATCGGGAACGCGCCGAAGCCGGCGACCAACCCGAACACCGCACCACCGAGCAGGGGGAACTTGACGAGCATCATCAGCACGACCGTAGACGGAGGACGACCCTGACCGACCACCGAAGCCGCGATCCACGACAACGCGAGCAGATCCGCGAGCATGACGAGGCCGGCCAGAGAGGTGCCGAGCGCGGGCCACCCCCCCGCCGTGACGCCGACCGCGAGCACCACCCAGGGCAGGCCGGCCGACGCCCAGCGCAGCACGTGGACGGAACCACGCTCCTGCGCTTCGCTTTGAGCCGGTGGGTTGCGTTCGCCGCTCGACACGAGATGCCCCGAGATCCGCTGTTTGCGCTTAGCGGGCGTCGTAACGACGGACCCCGCGAAAGGGCGCCCACGTAGCCGAACGCTGTGGGGGCGTCAACGACGGCGCATCAAGCCGTTGCATCGACCCCGAGTGACCGCGCTCAGACCCCCAACGCCACCTTCAGGCCATGCTCGACCACGTCGAGATCGGCGTCCGTCATCGCGGCGTTGAGGAACGCCGCCTCGAACTGGCTCGGTGGCAGGTACACCCGGTTCTGCAGGGCCGTCCGATGAAACCGCGCGAACGCCGGGAGGTCGCACGTCTGAACCTCGGCGAACGAGCGGGGCGCGGACGCCCGAAAGAACACCGTGAACATGCTGCCGACGCGCACCCAGGCGTGGCCACGTGAAGCAGCGACCGCGCCGACGCTGTGATCCAGCCGCTCGCCGATCGCGTCGATGCGCGCGTACACGTCGTCGGTCAGGTGATCCAACGTGGCGCGCCCGGCGGCCACCGCGACCGGGTTCCCCGACAACGTGCCGGCTTGGTACACCGGCCCGAGCGGCGCGAGGCGATCCATCAGATCCGCGCGGCCACCGAACGCCGCGAGCGGGAACCCCCCACCCACGACCTTACCGAGGCACGTCAGGTCCGGGACGACGCCGTAGCGCGCTTGCGCACCGCCGCGGCTCGCGCGGAAGCCACACATGACCTCATCGAACACGAGGAGGGCGCCGTGCTCGTGCGCGAGCGCCTTCAAGCCCTCGAGGAAGCCCGGCTCGGGCGCGACGGTGCCCATGTTCCCCGCGACGGGCTCGACGATGATGCCGGCGACGCGGCCCTCGTGGGCTCGGAGCAGGGCGCGCACCGCGGCGAGGTCGTTGAACGGCGCGACCAGCGTGCAGCCGGCGACCGCGTCGGGGATGCCGGGCGAACCGGGCTGGGCGAACGTGGCCACCCCGGACCCGGCGCGCACCAGCACCGCGTCGTGGGCGCCGTGGTAACAACCGTCGAACTTGAGGATGAGGTCCCGACCGGTCGCGCCCCGAACGAGACGAATCGCGTGCATCGTCGCCTCGGACCCGCTCGAGCACAGACGCACCTTCTCCATCGACGGCACCAGCTCACGAATACGCTCCGCGAGCTCCACCTCGCCGCGCGTGGGGGCGCCGAAGCTCGAGCCGTCGAGCATCGCTTGGATCGCCGCCCCAACCACCGGGCGCGGGGCGTGGCCGAGCAGCAGCGCCCCCCACGAGCCGACGAGGTCGACCCAGCGGTTGCCGTCTTCGTCCACGAGCCACGCGCCCTCGCCGCGGCTGATGAACGGCGGGTGGCCACCTACGGCGTTGAACGCCCGGACCGGCGAGTTGACGCCCCCCGGGATCACCTCGCGGGCGCGGGCCATCCATCGAGCAGAACGTGACGTCATCGTCCCTCCATCGTGAGTTCGCGCCGCGGCGCGGTCAGGGGCACGCCCACACACCGACGCCGCGACCGCGGGCGTCTTGCTCGAGCGCGTACAGATCGTCGGCGAAGGTGTCGTTCGGCGGGATGACCAACACCTCGCCCCACCCGTCTTCGACCATCCGCGCGTTGAAGAAGTCACCGGGCTCCGCGCCCAGGTGCAGGTACGCGAGCGTGCGGTCGTACGGGTCGATGCAGTCGGCGTCGAAGGTGAGCCACACGATCGCCCCGCTCAACGTGGCCGTCGTGTAGGAGCGCGCCTCCTCCGCCCAACACTCGGACGCTCCGGCGCCGCTCCAGTCGATCTCCGGCGTATCGAACCCGATCAAGCGCACGAGCTCCTCGGCGCCGGGCCCGATCGGCGCGATCCACACGGTGTCGCCGTCCGCGATGTCGACCACCTCGGCGAGCAGCGGGTCGCGACACGGGTCCGTCCCGGTCGGCAGCGTCGACGGGTCGAGCGCCTCGATGTCCGTCTCGCCGCTGGACCACGTCGCGCCGGTCTCGACCGGGCTCTCCCACGGCTCGCCCGTCGACGGGGCTGGCG
>CAIUDO010000885.1 GCA_903897935.1 uncultured Pseudomonadota bacterium | reverse complement strand
CGGCGTCGACGAGCACGACCCGATCGTCGTCGTCGTTCTCCTCGCCGTCGTCGAGCAGCTCGTCTTCCTGACCCTCACGATCCTCGTCGTCACGCCCAGACATCGGGGCCTCCCATGATGAATGGTGCCGAACGGCACCGGACAGCCGCGTCGCCACGGCGCGTTGGAAACGGACGTCAGCCGGCGGCGTCGACGTCGGAAAGGAACGCGACGATCGCGTCCACCGCGTCGTCAGGCAAGGCGTTGTACATGCTCGCCCGGAGGCCCCCGACGGACCGGTGGCCCTTGATGCCGGAGATCCCAGCCTTCTCGGCGGCCTTCACGACCTTGAGGTCGAGGTCGGCGTCGCCGGTGGTGAAGGTGACGTTCATGTTGGACCGCGAGCCTGGGCGGACCAGCGCACGGAAGCGCGACGACCCGTCGATGAGGGTGTACAAGCGGTCGGCGCGCGCCTGGTTACGCAACTCCAACGCCGCCACACCACCCTGATCGTCGATCCAACGGCACATCTCGCGGATCATGTAGATGCCGATGGTGCACGGGGTGTTGTACAAGCTGCCGTTCTCGGCGTGCACGCCGTAGCGCAGCATCGTCGGCAGGTTGGGGTCGCACCGATCAAGCAGCGCCTTCCGGATCACCACCACCGTCACGCCGGACGGGCCGAGGTTCTTCTGGGCGCCCGCATAGATGAGGTCGAACCGGGACCCGTCGACGTCGCGCGACAGGATGTTCGAGCTCGCGTCGCACACGAGGGCGACGCTGGCGGGCACCTCGGGCACGTACGCGAACTCGGAGCCCGCGACGGTGTTGTTCGACGTGTAGTGGAAGTAGACCGCGGCCGGGTCCACCTCACCCCAGCCGCCTTGCGCCGGCACGTGGTCCCAACCGGTGGCCTTCGACGAGAACGGCACGTGCACCGTGCCGAACCGCTGCGCCTCCTTCACGGCCTTGTTCGCCCACACGCCGGTGTCCAGGTAGACCGCCGACCCGCCGCGAAGCAGGTTCATCGGGACCATGAAGAACTGCGTGTTGCCACCGCCGTGGAGGAACAGCACGTCCTGGTCGTCCGACAGCCGGAGCAGCCGGTGCAACCGGGCCTTTGCGTCCGCGACGATCGCCTCGAACGGCTTGCTGCGGTGGCTCATCTCGGCGAGGCCGATGCCGGTTCCGTCGAGGTCGAGCAGCGCCTCGCGGGTGGCTTCGAGCACGGACAACGGGAGAACGGCGGGACCAGCCGAGAAGTTATGAATACGGGCCATCGGGCACTCCTGACGCGACCACTCGGGCGGGCCACATAGCGCGGGCGCCACGCCCGGCCACCGCCGCTCACCCGGTCAACGGCACCACCGTGACCGACCAGACGTCTGGCGAGGCGATCAGCCGCTCTTTACCCTCGGGTCGAAGCGCGCCCACCACGTGGATGCGCGCCGACGCCGCCGCCCCGCCAGCGAACGGGTTGTTCTCCATCTCCTGCACGTTGAGGCCCTCTTCGCGCAGCACCTCGAGCACGGACGCCAACACGCCGACCTTGTCGCGGTGCCGAACGACCAGGCAGTGCGTAGCCGCGGACCGCTCCGCGAGGTCGACGCAGCCAGGCACCCGACCCGTGCCGTGCCACGCGCTCACGATGCGCACGACCTCCGCGGCGATCGCCGCCTGCGCCTGCTCGGTAGAAGCTCCGATGTGGTGCGACCCGACCACCGAGGGGTGCGCGCCGATCGGGTCCGAGAACACGCCCTCGGCGCCCGGCGGCTCGTCGTGAAACACGTCGGTGCCGAATCGAAGACCTCGCTGATCCAGCGCCTCTTGGAGCGCCACGCGGTCGACGAGATCCGCGCGCGCGGTGTTGATCAGCACCGCCCCGGGGCGCATCGCGTCGAGCATGCGGGCGCCGACGATGTGCCGGGTGTCGGGTGTGAGCGCGAGGTGGAGCGACAACACGTCGACCCGCGCCGCCACTTCGAGCGGGGTGGCGTGCCGGGTGATGCCGGCCGCGGCGGCGTCTCGCGCGCTGAGCGACCGCGACCACACGTGCACGTCCATCCCGAACGCCCGCGCCCGCCGCGCCACCTCGGCGCCGATGCCGCCGAAGCCGAGCAAGCCCAACGAGCGGCCGTACAGGCCCCAGGCCTTGCTGAACCGCCCCTTCGCCCACGCGCCGGCGCGCAGGCTCTGCACGCCGTCCGCGATGTGGCGGTCGATCGCGAGCAACAGCCCGAACGTGAGCTCCGCGACCGCGATCGCGTTGCGCCCGGGGCACGACGCGACGAACACGCCGTTGCGGGCAGCCGCCGCGACGTCGATCGTGTCGGTGCCCGCGCCAGCCCGCACCACCACCGCGAGGGTGGGGCTGGCATCGATGTGCGCCTGGGTGACCCGTGTGCTCCGCACGATGAGCACCTCCGGCCCGAACGAGGCGATCAAGGCGGCGAGCGCGTCGCCCGCCAACGACGGGTCCTGGTGCACGACGAGGCCGAGGTCCTCGAGGTGCTCACGCACGGTCCGCTCCAACTTGTCAGCGATCAAGACGCGCAACGTCCCCTCCCAACAGCGAGGTCCACGTATCGGGACCCGGGCGTGGGCGCCGTTCGCGCTCGCTCCCTCTTCGGCGAAGCGCGGCCCGAGCGCGCTGAGCGAGCCCCTTGCGACGGCGACGAGGCCGACCCTAATGCCCGTAGGGCGCGCCGTGGTGGGTCGCGAGGGCGCGGTACACCTGCTCGACGAGCACGACGCGCGCGACCTCGTGGTTCAGGATGAGCGGCGAGAGGCCGAGCACCTGGTGCGCGCGGCGACGCAACGCTTCGTCGTGGCCGTACGGTCCCCCGATCGCGAACACGACGCGGCCGGCTACCTCGTGGCCCGCCTCCACCAACGAAGCACGAAACGCGTCGCTCGTGGGCACGGCGCCGCGCTCGTCGACGACGATCAAGCGGTCCCGATCGCGCAGCGCGCGCTGGATCCGCTCCCCCTCGGCGCGCCGCACCGCGTCGACGTCGCCACGGAACAGCTCGGGGCGCAGCACGACCTCTTCGAACGACGACCAGCGCTTGATGCGCGCGATCCAGGTCGCGACCGCGTCGTCGGCCCACGGCGCGCCGCCCTTCGAGACCCGCAGCAAGACGAAGCGCACCTACCGACTCCGCACGACCAAGACGCTCACGCGTCGTCTTCGTCGTCGCGCGCGCTCGGCGCGGCGGGCACCACGGCGCGCCCCCCGTCGCCGTTGGTCGTGTCCCCCTGGTCGACGCGCGGCGGGCGCGGCGGCGGCGGCAACACGATGCGTGGCGCGTCGGCCCACAGGCCCTCGAGATCGTAGAACCGCCGGGTCGTCTCGTCGAACACGTGCACCACGACGCCCGGCAGGTCGAGCAGCACCCACTTGCCGTACGAGGCGCCTTCGACGCCGAACGGGGGCGCGCCGAGCTCATGCTTCGCCAAGACCCGCAGGTGCTCGGCGATCGCCCGCGCCTGCTTCCCGTTGCGGGCTGAGCAGAGCAGGAACGCGTCCGTGAACGACGTGCGGCCGCGAAGATCGAGGATCGTGACGTCAGTAGCCTTCTTGTCCTGGGCTGCGACCCCGAGGGCGCGCGCGAGATCGAGCGGATCGATAGGAACCTCCTCCGTCACCAGACGGAATCTACACCAACGGACGAACGACCACACCCTCGCGGAGCTTGGGCTCGAACCACGTGGACTTCGGCGGCATGAGCATGCCCGCGTCCGCGACGTCGAAGAGCTGGTCCAGGCCGGTCGGGAACAAGTGAAACGCGACCGCCGCGCGACCGCTGTCGAGCGCCGCCTGTAGGGCCGCGACGCCCCGAATGCCACCGATGAACTCGATGCGCGACGACCGACGCGGGTCGGTGATGCCGAGCAGCGGCTCGAGCACACGATCCTGCAGCACCGACACGTCGAGGCGCGCGACCGGGTCGGTGAGGTCGACCACGCCCGGACGCGCCGTGAGCGCGTACCAGCCGCTCGGCAAGCCCATCGTGATGACGCCGCGCTCGGCCGGGACCGGGGCGTCGGTCGGGGTGACCTCGAACGACGCGGCGACGCGCTCGAGCAGCTCGGCCTCGGTG
Source organism: uncultured Pseudomonadota bacterium (assembly GCA_903897935.1). Classification (GTDB taxonomy): domain Bacteria; phylum Myxococcota_A; class UBA796; order UBA796; genus CAIUDO01. Next base: position 186 of record CAIUDO010000885.1, on the reverse strand, counting down.
AGGCCGTTGAGGTCGCGCACGATCCGGTTGTACGCCAGCACCTTGAGCGCGTGCGCCGGGAACAGCCCGGCCAAGAAGTGCGCCGACGCCTCCGACCCGCGCGCCCGGTGCACCCGGCTCGCGGCGGCCGAGCGGTGGTGGCCGTCGGCGACGTACAGCGCCGGCACCCGACCGAACGCGGCCCGG
>CAIUDO010000884.1 GCA_903897935.1 uncultured Pseudomonadota bacterium | reverse complement strand
CGCGCCTCGTCACGGCGCCAACCCTGGGCAGCGCCGCGCAGGCGGCCGGCGCCCAGGTGGTGACGAACCGCGCGCCTGGTGGGTCGCGCCCGTGACGGGGCGCGGGCGCGATGAATCGCGCCCCGACGACGCACAGGCGCGGGCGCGCGTGGGCGGGCGGTGAAGAGCCGCGGGCGCGAATGGGTGAGCGGTGACGAGCCGCGCGCGCGATGATTCGCGCCCCGACGACGTCGAGGCGCGGACGCGCCTGGGCGGGCGGTGACGAGCCGCGGGCGCGATGAATCGCGCCCCAACGACCCGAGGTGGCCGTGACGTGCCGCGGCCGCGCCTGGGCGGCGGTGACGAGCCGCGGGTGCGATGGATCGCGCCCCTACGTCGCCGAGGCGAAGGCGGCCTCGGTCGGTTGGTCGCCGTGACGAGGCGCGGGCGCGATGAATCGCGCCCCTACGGGCTCGGTCGCTGCACCCACTTGCCGTCAAGGCACGTCCATTCCGCGTCGCCCTGATCGTCGCGCACGGCGATCCACGCGCCCGCCGGGCACGCGGTGCCCACCACTGGCGCGACCTGCACGCGCACGACCGGGTACCCCCGCGCGCGCTCAGCGCGCACCTCGCGAAGCCCGTCGTCGCCCACCACCAGCGGGAACCGCGCTCCGATCTCTGGGCAGACGAGCGCGTCATCGACGAGCGCGCACGACTCCCGCCACGCCAGCTCGTGTACACCACCGCCCGGCGCGACCACGACCACCACGTCGACGGCGAGCGGCGCCGCCGCGCCCACCAACCCAACGAACCCCCAAGCGAGTGACGTCACCTCGGCACCTCCGCGGCACGGCCCAAGCACGCCCGGTGCCAACGAATTCGCAACGTTGGCCCGTCACGGCGGCCGGTTGACGGACGTCGGTCGGCCGACGCAGCCCGCCGCCTGCTACAACACGCACGGCCAAGGAGGCCCGATGCGACGACTCTTCACCCGGGGCGCCGCCGCCGGCGCCGCCACCATCGCGCTCGGCGTCGCGTGCGCGTCCGGTCCCTACGACAGCATCCGCAGCAAGTACGAGACGGACCCCGTGGCGATCGACCCTACGGTGCTGCATGACGCGCTGGTGGTCCCGCCGGACCGCGCGCTGGCCTCGGTCCGGGTGCAAGTGAGCGCGACGTCGTCGGAGCTCGCGGCGGCAGCCTTACGTACGGCCGCCGACCGGGTGCGCGCGGCCGTGCCCGAGCCGTGCAGCGTGCGGATTGTCGACTACAGCCCTCCGGTCCACGGGTGGGATGACGAACACCGCGCTACCGCCGATCTGATCGTCGACGTCCCGCTGATCGGCCTCGGCGAGGTCGCGGACCGGATGGCGCGGCTCGACGCGTGTTGGTCACCGGTGCAAGCGCAGCTCGGGACGTTCGAGACCAAGGATCAACCGACGGTGTGGGTCCACGCGCGGCCCCCGGAGCTCGTGCTGGACCACCCCGTGGCACACCTACCCGCCGCGCTGGCGCGCCGGGCAGACGACGAGCGCAGCCTGCGCGCCGCCACCATCGAGCCGCTCGTGACCACCGACCGGGTGTGCCGGCCGACCGGCGAGATCACGATCCGAGCGACCACGCTCGCGGGGATCGCGCTCGTCCCGACGATCTCGTGCGACGTCAGCGAGCCCGACGAAGGCGACGACGACTGACGACGAGCCCCGCCGCGAGCAGCCACCCGCCGACGGCGCCGCCAGACGTGCTGCATCCGACGAGCTTGATCTCGGGCAGGCCGGTGTCGCCGGTGTCGGAGGCCGCGGTGTCGGACGGGTCGTCGGTGGTGTCGTCGGAGCCGCCACCCCAATCGTCCGGGCCCGGCGGATCGCCGGGCGGCTCACCCGTCGCCGCCTCCTGCGAGGCGATCCAGCCGGCGCCAGCGTCGTCCCACGCGCAGTCGCCCCACCCGTAGCTGCCCGTCTCGGGGAACCGGTGCTCGCCGTCAGGGTCGACGACGCGCACGTAGTACGTGTGGCACCCCTCGCCGACGCTCACCGAAACCTCGAAGATTCCACGATCTTCAGCGCCCCACGCGACGCCCATCGCGTGCGAGGTGCCGTCGAGCACGAGGTCGAACTCCGAGGCGCCGGGGCCTTCGTAGCTCGCGTAGACGGTCGCGCTGCCGGACGGCGTGAACGGCTCGTGGGTGGCCATCGCGACCGCCTGCGGGGCCGCGGAGCCGCGCAGCCCGAAGTCCTGCGTGTAGTACCGGGCGTCCGAGCCGGTCCCGAGCTCGTTGTAGTCGCCCATGATGTTGCTGCGGTGGCCGTCCGAGCACATCCAGCCGGACATCACGGCCTCGAAGTTGTCGGCGTAGCCCTGAGCGACGTTCTCACCGATGCCGCTCCACCCGTCGTAGTAGCGGTCGACGCGGGTGCCGAAGTCGGTGCCGTCCCAGGAGTCGTGGTCGAGGAAGCCGTGGGTGACCATGTCGTCGGTGTGGAAGCGCGCGGCCTCGTTCAGGTCGGCGTTGTAGAGCAGCGGCGACTTCGGGGTGCGCTCCGACGTCGCGAAGTCGGAGGTGCTGCACCCGCCGCGCGCGTACTCGGCGGCGAACGCCTCCGGGTCGACGCGAGCGGCGTCCGTCCACAAGTGCAGGCTTCGTTCCGCGATCGTCGGGTACCCACCGGCGGCGTCGCCGTACCCGGCAGCGGCCACGGTGACGACAGACAGGAACAGCATGCGCACCCCCTCGACCACAACGTGCCCAGCGGCCCCTGCGGTGGCCACCGTTGGCGCACGTCTTCACGATCCCTTGCCCGACCGGTGTTTCCGATCGGAAACACCGGCCGACCGTCAAGGCGGAGGCACCCACGCGGCGGCGCCCGCGACCTCGAGGCGCTGTCGGCCCGCGACCACCTGCACCACGACGCGGTCGCGCTGGCGGTGCGGCACGTGGACGGGTTCGCGATCCCTGATGGCCTCGCTCGCCGACGCCCGCGCACGCCGATCCGCGCCTGCGCCGAGCGGCGGACCCGGCCCGTCGCGCGCTGCTGGCGACGCTGCAAGCGGACGTGTCGCTCGAGGCCGTCGGCGTCGCCCTAGCAGCCTGAAGGGCATTGCTCCCGTCGCCCGCTGGCGGGTCCCGCGCGAGGACGACGTCGCTCCTCGGTCACGTGCTCCAGCACGCTCCCTCCTCGCGAACGGCTCGGTCAACT
>CAIUDO010000883.1 GCA_903897935.1 uncultured Pseudomonadota bacterium | reverse complement strand
CTTCTCGAACATCGCGCGCGCCTTTTCGACGTCGCCGCCGGGCGCCAGGGTGATGGTGGGCGTGAGCGTGATGGTGGTGACGCTGGTGCGCTTGTCGACCGTGGTGAGCTCGGCGGTGGCGAGGCCGTCGTAGCCGCGCACGTCGATTCGGACCTTGCGGGCGAGCGCGAGGAAGGTCAGCATGTGGCAATACCCGAGCGAGGTCGCGAGGAGATCCTCCGGGTTCCATCGGGTGGCGTCGGCCTGCGGACCGTCGCCCGGCGACAGCGCGATCGGGTGCTTGGTGCCGATCGAGGCCGACGCTGCGCGGACGTGCTCCTCGTCGCCGGAGGTGGTGGTGCCGTGCCAGGTGAGGTTGCTGGGGAAGTTCATCGGTGCTCCAGGTGTGCGTGTCCCCTACACGCACCCGGTGAAGCGCACACCCTCATCGTGCGCGTCGCTTCGTTGCGTTATGTAGGTGTGGCGAATCGCCGCAGAGGTGTAGAATGAGCCGTTCGTTATACGTTTCTGCGTGCACGTTGCTGTTCGGCGTGCTCGCCGCCATCCCGGCGTACGCCAGTTGAAGCATGTGAAGCGAGAGCAACCTCCCGGTCGGGAGGTCTTCGTTCGAGCCGCCGCCGAAGGCGGGGCAAGGCGCCATCGAGCTCGGCGCGATGGGTGGTGTGACCCACACGGGCGTCGAGGGCATGGCGGGCCTTCGTGGCGAGCTGTCGGTCGGTAACGGCCTGGGCGTCGTGGTCGCCGGTGGGGCGCAGCGCTGGTCGGACGGCGCGATCGACGTGCGGGACGACCTCTTGGCGATGAGCTGGGCGGCGCTCGCCTCCGACAAGCTGATCGTGCGGGTGCAGCCGGGGGTCGGCGTGCCCTTGGGCGCCGTCGGCTCACCGCTGGCGTTCCAGTCGTTGTCGACGGGCAGCTTCGATCCTTGGGTGACGGGGAGCGTGGTGTACGGCGGCGCCTGGTTGGGCCTCGCGTCGGTCGAGGCTCGGGTCCCGCTGTACGCCGGGTTCGACGGCGTCCGGCAAGGCTGGTTCGGGCGGTCGGACCTGGCGCTCGCCCGTCGCTTCTCCAAGGTCGTCGCGACGGTCGGCGGCTCGGCGGTCACCCGAACCGAAGGCGAGGATCCGGCGGGCGCGTTCGGCGAGCTGGCGGTGACGGCGGGCGCGGTGTGGGCGCCGGTCGACCGGTGGTCGTTCTCGCTCAACGGTCGGGTGCCGTTCGTCGGCGTGACGCACTACACGTTCGCGGTCGGGCTCGGGGTCACCGCGGTCGTAGGGAAGAAGGCCGATCATTAGGCCTTCGGTGGCGCGCGATGGATCAGCGGTGTGCGGCGATCGCCCGCAAGATCGAGCGCCGGGACACCACGCCGATCAAGGCGCCGCCGTCGACGACCGGGAGCAGCGACAGGTGTTGCTCGACCATCAGCGTCGCGGCCTCGGACGCGAGGGCGCCGGGCCCGAGCAGGTGCGGGTCGGGGCTCATCAGCTCCCCGGCGGTCGTCGCGGCTACGCGGCGGCGGTCGACTTCGTCGGCGTGGGTGGCGGGCAGCGGCAACACGAGGTCGAGCAGCCGCAGCACGGACGGCGGGTGCAAGGTCTTGAGGCGCGCCACGAGGTCCATCGAGGTTGCGACCCCGACGATGCGGCCCCCGTCGACGACCACGGCGCCGTCGGCTCCCGCGTCGACGAGGCGGTCGGCGAGCTCGTGCACGGGCACATCGGGGCCTACCGTGACCGCGGGTTCCATGATGTCGCGCACTGTCCTCATGCTCGCCTCCACCGCCCCTCTTACCGCGCCACGCGTCAGGTGGCGCCGCGGCGCGCGCGGGCCCGGGCCTCCAACCGCGCTTGTTGCCGTTCGCGGCCGCCGTTCTGCGCCTCGCGCTGCTCGTCGGTCTCACAGAGGAGCGTGGGCACCCGGCGCTTGTTGCCGTCCGCGTCGAGCGCGACGAACGTGAGGCGCGCCTCGGCCGTCTGGGTGCGCGCGCCGGAGTAGGGGTCTTCCGCCAACACTTCGACGTGGACCTCCATCGACGTCGTGCCGGCCCACGTGACGTGCCCGATGACGACGGCGACCCAGCCGTGCTTGATCGGCGCCTCGAACACGAGCTGGTCCATGCTCGCCGTCACGACGTCGCTCCGGCAGAACCGCTGGGCCGAGATCGCGGCGCAGACGTCGATCCAGGCCATGACCTGGCCTCCGAACACGGTCCCGAGCGCGTTCGTCTGGCTCGGCATCACGATCCAGCTCATCTCGCAGCGGGTCTCGGCGACGCGCACGTGGCGGCTCATGGGCGACCTCCGCTCGCCTGCTATCCTCCGCGGCGGCCCGCGCTGGGCCGAGGAGGCGTGATGCAGGCGACCGGGCGCGCGGGGTGGATGGACTTGACGGTCGAAGACGCCTCGTCGGTGCGTGACTTCTACGCCGCCGTGCTCGGCTGGCAGGCGGAGGAGGTCCAGATGAACGGCTACGCGGACTACGCGATGGGGCCCGAAGGGGAGGCGGTCGCCGGCATCTGCCACGCGCGCGGCCCCAACCGGGGGCTGCCCGCGGCGTGGATCGTGTACTGGGTCGTCGATGATCTCGACGCGGCGCTGCGCAGCGCGAAGGAGCGCGGCGGCGTGGTGATCGACGGGCCGCGCGGGTCGGGTGCGCGCCTCGCGGTGCTACAGGACCCGGCGGGCGCGGTGTTCGCGCTGTGGCAAGCCGCGCCCCAGTGACCACCTGGTCGCCGTCAGCTGTCGGCCGTCAGCCATCAGCCATCAGCCATCAGCCATCAGCCATCAGCCATCAGCCATCAGCCATCAGCCATTAGCTTCCAGCTTGATAATGGCGCGATGGTGACCCAACCGACCTTCACCCGAACGCGAACGACCCCCTCGACTGCCGCTGAGCGATGCACAGCTATGACCGGGCTGACCGCTGACCGCTGACCGCTTGTTCGAGGGCTAGCCGTCGATGGCGCTGCACACGTACGCGTGGGGCAAGCTGCACGTGCCGTCGTTCCACTCGCCGGTGACCAGCCGGCCGAGCTCGAGGCAGTCCTGACCGCCCCCGGACGGCTGCCCGACGCCCCAGTTCTCGTACGACCACGCGGCGCCGCTCACCCACGTCCAGGTGCCCTCGCGGTCGTCGTCGGTGCCGCCGGCCCACCAGTCGCCGCGCTCGAAGAGCTGGCTCGCGAGCCACGCGTCCTCCGCGGCGTCGCGGACCGTCGCCAAGGTGTAGCTCACGCTCGCGCACGCCCGCGCCGCGGCGTCCCAGTCGAGCGGGGTGGCCTCGCAGAACATGAACGGCGTCTCGCCGAACCACGCGACGGGGCACGGGCAGACGTCGCCGTCGTCGGCGCGACCGCTGCAGTCGTCGTCGGCGCCGTCGCAGCGCTCGGTGGCGCCCGGGTTGACCTCGTCGTCGGCGTCGTCGCAGTCGCCGCCGAGCGCGACCTCGTCGGGGCCGGGGGCGCAGGTCAGCACGGCGGCGTCGCCATACCCGTCGCCGTCGCGGTCTTCGTACCGGAGGACCTCGCCCTGTGCGCCGTCTTCGTCGACCTCTTCGTCGCAGTCTTCGTCGCCGCCGCCGCAGACCTCGGGGGCGCCGGGGTTGGTGTTCGGGTCGGTGTCGTCGCAGTCGTTGCAGTCGCCGCACGTGACGTAGCCGTCGGGCACGTCGCACGCCGTGATCGCGCCGTCCGGGTCGCCGTGGCCGTCGTCGTCGCCGTCGGGCGCGACCCGGACCGCGTCGAGCGCCCCCTCGTCGATCGCGCCGTCACAGTCGTCGTCGCTGCCGTCGCAGCGCTCTTCGGCGCCGGGGAACACGCTGGCGTCGAGGTCGTCGCAGTCGGCGCCGCCGCACGACGCGCGGTCCTCGCCGTCTCCGTCGACGTCGCACGTGACCGCGCCGACGAGCACGCGCACCTGGGCCGCGCCGGTCAGGGTGACGCGGTCGTCGCCGGGGCCCGGGGCGGGCTCGGTCGTCGAGGCCGCCAGGGTGACGACGGCGCTGGTGGAGCCGACGTCTTCGCCGAGTCCGTCGAAGTCGAGCGCGACCTCGAGCGTGACCACGTCGCCGGGCTCCATACGCAGCGGCAGCACGCCGTCGATGACCGCGTCGAGGAGCGGCTGGGCGCTGCCCTCCACCGACAAGCTGTCGAGCGTGAGGCTGGTGGTCCCGAGGTTGGTGACCCGCGCGGTGGCGACGGGCGCGTTGGCGCTCACCGAGATCGCCTCGGGGCTGCCATACAACGTGAGGCGGGCGGCGGGCTCGAAGGGCCCGCACGACGACAGGAGCAGGAGGAGCGTGGCGCGCATAGCCGCATCCTAACGCAAGGTCGTCGCGGCCCCGCGCGGGGGGCGCGCACGCGGTGTGACATCGGCAGACCCGGCGTGTTCCGCCAAGACGTAGCCGCGTGGTAGACCGGCGGCTCGGAGGTGGTCGTGGTGCTGTTGTTGGCGTTGGGCGCGGCGGCGGTCGCGGGGACGGTCGGGGGCATCCCCCGTCATCCGGACGTGTCGGGAGGCGACGTCGTGTTCACGGCGGGCGGCGACTTGTGGATCGCGCCGCTCGCGGGCGGCTCGGCGCGGCGCCTGACCAGCCATCCCGGCGTCGAGCGGTT
>CAIUDO010000882.1 GCA_903897935.1 uncultured Pseudomonadota bacterium | reverse complement strand
GCTCGGCACGCCCGCGGGCGCGCCCGCGCTCCTGCTCCGCAACGACGGCTCCGGCGCGTTCACCACCGAGGCGTTGCCGGGCGGCGAGGGCGAACACACCACGCCCACCGTCGCGGACCTCGACGGCGACGGACGGCTCGACCTGTACATCGCCGCGTACGTGCACTACTTCGACCCGCTCGCGACCCCGACCGGCGACGGCGCGCTGCTGCTCCTGCAGACCGCCGCCGGTGACTTCATCGATGCCAGCGACCGCCTGCCCCCGCAAGGTCGCGACGCGCCGTCGTTCATGGGCGCGGCGTTCGACGCCGATCGTGACGGCGACCTCGACCTTCACGTCAGCAACGACTGCTACATCGGCGGCGCGTGCGATCACGCCCCCGCGTTGTTGTTCAATGACGGCAGCGCCAACTTCACCCACGATCCGAGCATGGGCGTGCGCTACTCGGCGATGGGGGGCGTCGCCGGTGACCCGAACGGAGACCTGCTGCCCGATCTGTATGTGTCGAACTTCGGCGCGGCCCGGCTGTTCGTGAACCTGGGCGACACCACGTTCGCCGAGGGGTCGGCCGCGCTCGGGTTTACGGTCGCGGCGGCGTTGTCGTGGATCGGGTGGGGATCGGCGTGGGTAGACCTCGACCGCGACGGTGTCGACGAGCTGGTCGCGACGTTCGGCGCGACGGATCCGAGCGTCGACCTCGGCGCGCTGAGCTTCCAGCCGGTCGCGTGGTTCGTCGACGGCGGGGGCGGCGTGTTCGCAGACGTCGGCGCCGCGTCCGGCCTCACCCAGGCCGGCGCCGGGCGCTCGGTGACGGTCGGAGACCTGGACGGCGACCTCCGCCCCGAGCTGGTCTTCGCCGAGTGGGGGCACGTGACCGTGTGGCAGGCCGCGGGCGGTTGCCCGAACAGCGTTCGCCTCACGCTCGACGCCGGACCGGGAAACCGTCACGGGCTCGGCGCCGAGATCGTCGTCACCGGGAGCGGCGCCCCGCGGTGGCACACGATGGCGCCCGCCACCACGTTCTCGTCGTCCGAACCTGCGCTCTACCTCGGGATGGGCACCGATCGGACGGTCACCCTCGACGTACGCTGGCCAGACGGCGAGACCACGCGCGTCGACGCGGCGCCGCCGGGCCCGCTGCACCTGGTCCGGTGAGCGGGCAGCGGATCAGGACCGCCGATCGACCAACATGAACTCGACGCGGCGGTTCTGCTCCGCCTCGGGGTCGGCGACCAGCGGCTGGCTCGAGCCGAAGCCCTTGGCCTCCAGGCGGCTCGGGTCGACGCCGCGGCTGATCAAGAAGGCCCGCACCGCCTCGGCGCGATCCTGCGACAGCTCCGCGTTGAACTTGGCGGGCCCACGCGCGTCCGTGTGGCCTTCGACCCGGATCTTCTTGATCTCCGGGTGCTCCGCCAGCACGCGCGCGACCGCGGTGAGCACCGCGGTGCTCTCGGGCAACAGCCGCGCCTCGTTGAGCGCGAAGTACACCTTGTCGTGGATGGTGATGCGGTCCCCGTCGAGGCTCGCCATCGGGGTAGGCGCCTTGGCGACGCCCCCGAGCACCACCGCGACCTCACCGGCGGTGCCCGGCGCGACGTCGATCTGCCCGGGCGCGGCGACGAAGCCAGGGGCGGTCACGACGACGGCATACTGCCCCGCCGGCAGCTCCAGCAAGCCGTCGCCGAGCGGCCGCGGCGCCCCGTCGCTCACCTGCACCAAGGCGCCCGGCACCCGATCGCCGTTGGCGTCGAACGCGAGGACCCGCACCACGCCGGTCTCAGCGGCGAGCGCGACGTCGATCGGGGGCGCGCCGCCGAGCGGGACGAACACCTCGCGCGTCTGGGCGACGTGGCCCGGCGCCGACACCGTGACCACCCAGTCGCCCGGCGGAAGATCCAGCGTGCGATCGCCGCCGGTGGCGCGCAGCTCCCCGGCGTCGCTCACGAACGTCCACTCGGCGCCGTCAACGGGCGCCCCATCGCGGTGCGCCGCCAACGAGACCACCACCGACGGGTCCGGGCAGCCATCGTCATCGGCCCACCCGTCGAGGTCTTCGGCGTCCGACATGCACGGATCGTCCTTGTCCGCCACGCCGTCGAGGTCCCGGTCGCGTGGGCCGGTGGGCTCGTACCCGACCCCGAGCAGCGCGCGGAACCGCGGCGCGCCGACCGCGCCGGTGAGCCCGGTCGCGAGCGCCCCGCGCGCGACGAAGCCGCCCATCACGTCGCGCCACCCGCCGACCATCAGCTCGATGGGCACACCCGCGCGGTTGCCGACCAGATCGTAGCTCGCCTGCGTCGCCAGCTCCGCCGACACG
>CAIUDO010000881.1 GCA_903897935.1 uncultured Pseudomonadota bacterium | reverse complement strand
CTCGGCCTGCGCGACGCCGCGCTTGAGGGCGTCGACCCGCGGCGCGTCCTCGGCGACGAGGCGGCTGGCCTCCTCGGCGGCGGCCAGCGCGGCGCCGCGCTCGCTCCTGGACTTCATGGCGGCGATCGCGGCCCGCAGCGCGTCGAGGGACTCGTCGAGCGCGGCGCGCTCTCGCACCAACGCCGCCCGCTCCTTGCCGAGGTTGGCGCGATCCAGCGGCGCCATGGCGCCCAGCCCGGCGAGGCGCTGCTCCAACGCGGCCACGTGACCGTCGGCGGCGTCCGACCTCCGGTACGCCTCCTCGGACGCCCGCCGGTACACCTGAGCGCCGCTCAGCCGCTCCAGCAACGCCGCTCGCTCACCCGCGCCCGAGGTCAAGAACGCGGCGAACTGGTTCTGCGCGAGCAGCACCGCCTGGCGCAGCTCGTCGTAGCGCAGCCCGACGCGGGCGAACACCGCGTCACGCACGGGGTCGACCCCGAGCGCGACCCCAGCGCCGCCGTCGTCGTGCAGCTCCATCACCGCGGGCTGCAGCCGACCGCCGCGGGAGATGCGGCGGGACCACCGGCTGGTGAACACGCGCCCGTCGACCTCGATCTCGACCTCGGCGAGCGCCTCGGTGGCGCCCCGTGTGATGATCTGGCCGCTGGCCTCCCCCGCGCGCAGCCGTGGGGTGCGGCCGTACAACGCGAGGGGGATGGCGTCGAGCAGCGTGGACTTGCCGGCGCCCGTCGGTCCCGTGATCGCGACGATGCCGGCGCCCGCGAGCGGCGGGCGATCGAACCGGACCTCGAACTCGGGTAACGACGCCAGGTTTCGGCCTCGGATCGCCCGGACCTTCACGCGTCCTCCTGGTCGGTCCCGACCGCCTGCAGCACGTCCAGGAACGCGTGCTCGAGGGGCTCGCTCGGGGGCCCGCCGAGCTTCTCTTCGCACAGTTGGCGGAACACGGCGAGCGGCTCGAGCGCGGACAGCGCCACCGGCTCGAGATCCAGCACGATCTGCCCCGTCATCGTGGGCCGGGGGCGCGCCGTCGCGACGACACGGTAGCCGATCGAGGCGAGCAGCGCGGAGACGTCGTCATCGTCGTCGTCCTCCAGCACCAACGACGCCCACCCAGGCTTGAGCAGGCCGTCGTCGCCGGCCGGAAGGGTCGGACGCGGACCGGCGCCGAACAAGCCGAGCTGGCCCGCGCCGTCGGACGCGCCCGTCACCATGCGGCGCAAGGTGCTGGTCGTCCCGGTGAACTGGAGCAGGCGGCGCGCGCGCGGCACCTCGAGCGGCGCCACCTCGCGCAGACCGTCGTCGCCGAACGTGAGCAGCACGACCTCCTGCGGGTGGTGGGTCTCGGCGAAGCTCATCGGCAACGGCGCCCCGGAGTACCGGACCTCGACCGCACCCGGCAGCCGCTGCGGCCGATGCAGGTGCCCGAGCGCGACGTAGTCGAACGACGGCGGGAACACCTCGACCGGCAAGCCGAGCCGGTGCCCTACCTGGATCATCCGCTCGGAGTCCGACAGGGTGCCGCCCTGCGCGAACAAGTGCCCGGTCCCGACGAGGAACTGGCCCGGCGATCGCGCGTCTTCGAGCGCCTCGGCGACCGCGGTGTACCGGTCCGCGACCGCCTCGACGAGCTGGGCGCGGCGCGCCTCGAGGTCGGCGCCGGGCGGCGGGGCGGGCAGGTCGGACGGGCGCAAGAACGGCACCGCGCCCAACCACCCGCGGATCAGGCCGTCTCGGCACCGGAGCGGGAAGCCGGATCGCTCGGGCGGGAGCGTGTCGCCGATGATGGTCATGCCGAGCGCCGCGAGCACGGGGGCGGGGGCCTGCAGCATCGCGGGCGCGTCGTGGTTGCCGGCCAGCAGGTACGAGCGGCAGCGGGTCTCCTGGGCGAGGCGGGCCGCGAAGCGGAAGAACAACGCCCGCGCGTCGGCGGGCGGGGATCCGCTGTCGAAGATGTCGCCGGCCACCACGAGCGCGTCGACCTCCTGGTCGCGGACGAGCTCGACGAGCCAGTCGAGGAACCAGGCGTGCTCGTCCAGGCGGGGCAGATCCGCGAGGCGGGCGCCGAGGTGCCAGTCCGCGGTGTGCAGCAGTCGCATCATGCGCGCTGTTGTCGCCCGGGCTTGCGCGACGCGCCAGGGCCGATACCGGCAGGGCACCGTCGCCGTGACTGGCGCGGCAGCGCCCGCCATCGTCGGCCCGTGGTGCCATGAGCCTCCGAGATCCCGTCTCCGCCAGCATCGTGGCCCTGTTGGGCCCGACGAACACCGGCAAGACGCACCGCGCGATCGAGCGGATGCTCACGCACCCGACCGGGATGATCGGGTTGCCCCTCCGGTTGTTGGCCCGCGAGGTGTACGACCGCGTCGTCGCCCGGGTCGGGGCGGACCACGTCGCGTTGGTGACCGGGGAGGAGAAGCGGGCGGGTCGCGCGCCGCGGTACTACGTCTGTACGGTGGAGGCGATGCCGGTCGAACGCCCGGTGTCGTTCATCGCGGTCGACGAGATCCAGCTCGCCGAGGACCCGGACCGCGGCCACGTGTTCACCGACCGCCTGCTGCACGCCCGCGGGGGCGCCGAGACGATGTTGTTGGGCTCCGAGGCGATGTTGCCGGTGCTCGACCGGCTGGTGCCGACGGCGCGGCTGGAGCGGCAGCCGCGGCTGTCCAAGCTCACCTTCGACGGCGCGCGCGCGCTCGGCGATCTCCCGCGCCGCAGCGCGGTGATCGGGTTCTCCGCCGACCGGGTGTACGCGCTGGCCGAGGCCCTCAAGCAGCGTCGCGGCGGCGTCGCGGTGGTGATGGGGGCGCTGTCGCCGCGCGCGCGGAACGCCCAGGTCGCGATGTACCAGGCCGGGGAGGTGCAGTGGCTCGTCGCGACCGACGCGATCGGGATGGGCCTGAACCTCGACGTCGATCACGTGGCGTTCGCCGACCTCGGCAAGTTCGACGGCGCGACGCGGCGCGGCTTGCGGCCCGGTGAGCTCGGGCAGATCGCTGGGCGCGCCGGGCGGTACCGTCGCGACGGCACGTTCGGCACCACCGACGGCTTGCCCCCGCTCCCCGACGATCTCGCCGCGGACCTCGAGGCCCACCGCTTCCCCGCCGTGCGCACGATCCGGTGGCGAAACGCCGAACTCGACACGTCGTCGTGCGACGCGCTGTGGGCCACCCTGAACGCGCCCGCGCCGTCGTCGCTGCTGGTGCGCACGGCGTATGCCGAAGATCAGGTCGTCTTCGACGCGCTGCGCAAGCGGCCGGACGTGCGTCGCCTGGCGCATGGGCCGCGGGTGCGCACCCTGTGGGACGTCTGCAGCATCCCAGATTATCGGCGGGCGTGGCCCGGCGCGCACGCCGACCTGCTGCAGTCGGTGTTCCTCGTGTTGGTCGCGCACGGCGCGGTCCCGGCGCCGTGGCTTCGCGACCGGCTGCGGCGCCTCGATCGGGTCGACGGCGACATCGCGTCGTTGACCCAGCGCATCGCCCAGGTGCGCACCTGGAGCTTCGTGGCGTGGCGCGCAGGCTGGGTCGACGACGCCGCCGCCATCCGCGACGAGACGATCGACCTCGAGGATCGCTTGTCGGACGCCTTACACGCCCGGCTGACCGAGCGGTTCGTCGACCGCCGGTCGGTCCCGGTCGGCGCGCGCGCGGCCAGCGAGGTCACGGCGACCGTCGATGGAGGCTCGGTGAGGGTAGGGGATCTCCCTCCGTTCCCGCTGCGTGGGGTCACGGTGGGGCGCGCTCCGGCGCAGCTCGAGCCTGCGCACGCCGCGGCCGTCGCGCGGGCCGTGGCGCCGCTGCTGCGGGAGCGCGCGCAGACGCTCGCCGACGATCACGACGTCGAGCTGTCGGTGGACGACGTCGGCGCGGTGTGGTGGTCCGACGGGCCGATCGCGCAGATGCACCCGGGCCCGTCCGTACGTGAGCCCGAGCTGCGCCTGCACCCGGGGGTCGGTTTCCTCACTGAAGACAGTAGAGCGATCGTCGTGGATCGGCTCCGTCGGTGGCGCGGGTCCCGTGCGGTCGACCTCTCCGGCGTCGTGGTCGTCGGCCAGGATCCCGCGACGAAGGCGATCCTGTGGGGCCTCGTGTCCGGCCTCGGGGTGGTGCGCGCCGCCGAGGTCCGGGCGGCGCTCGACGCCCTCGACCCGCGCGGGGCGGCGACCCTGCGCGGCCACGGCGTGCATTTCGGGGCGGAGTGGGTGTGGTCCGGCGCGGCGATGCGCCCGGATCGCCGCCGCGACGCGTCGGTGTGGTGGGCGGTGTTCCTCGGGCGCACCCCCGTCCCCGCGATGCCGGGCGCGCCGTGGTTGGCCGACCCGGGCGCGTGGCCGGCCGATCTGCTCGCCGCGACCGGGTATGTCGCGTGGGGACCGCTCGCGCTGCGCGTCGACGTGTGGGAGCGCGCGTGCGCGGCCCCCGGGCGGCGCCGCGCCGACGTGCTGCACGAAGCCGGCGTACCCGCTGATCGGCTGCCCGCCGTGCTCACCCGGTGGCCACGATGAGGGAGGCCCTGCGCGCCGCGCTCGCCGGGCGGCCGCACACCGAGCTGCCTGCGCTCCCTGGCCGCACGAACCACCTGCGGGCCGGCGTGCTGGTCCCGCTGGCGCTCGACGGCGGCGTGACCGCGTTCGTGGTGGAGCGCGCGGCCACGCTGGCGCGGCACGCCGGCGAGATCGGGTTCCCTGGTGGCCGGCCCGAGCCCGAAGACGCCGACCTCCAAGCGACCGCGCTCCGCGAAGCAATGGAAGAAGCAGGCATCATCGACGTCGATGTGCTCGGACGGCTGTCGTCGATGCCGGTGTACACCTCGGACTTCCGGCTCGAGCCGTTCGTGGGCGCGGTCGGCGCGGGGCCGTGGCGCGCCGACGGCTCCGAGATCGTGGACGTGCTCACCGTCGACGTG
>CAIUDO010000880.1 GCA_903897935.1 uncultured Pseudomonadota bacterium | reverse complement strand
GTCCGCAGTGCGGAGGCGGGGGTGCAGGCCCTCGATGCCACCACCGACACCCAAGTCCGCGCACAGGCGGGCTACACGAGCGACACGCGCGAGGGGGCGGGCCAGTTCGGCAAGTTCTTCGCCGAGACGGGGGGATGGAGCACGAGCTTGGGCGCGGACCGCGCGTTCTGGACGGGGACGTCGCTGGGCTGCGCGAGTGGCGCGACGGGGACCCGGTGCGGGGCGTACACTGGCCCACGTCGGCGCGGGTGGGCGCGCCGGTGGTGGTCGTGCGTTCGGGCGGTGGGGTGCAGGTGGTCGTCACGATCGCCGACGCGTCTGGGGCGGAGTGGGAGCGGGAGATCAGCCGGGCCACCGGGGTCGTGTTGGCCGCGCGGGCGCGTGGGCACGGCGTGCTGGTCCGGTTCCCGGACGGAAGCGCGCTCGACGGGGAACCGGATCAGGTGCTCGTTGGTCTCGCGCTGGCGGAGGTCCGCTGATGCTGCCCTGGGCGGCGCTCGTCACGTCGATCGCGACCGTCGCGGTGGCGCCCCGGTGGCTCCCGGCAGCGGTGGCCGTGCTGGTCGTCGCTGGTGCGCTCCGGCGCCTCGGAGCGGATCGGTGGCCCATGTCGACGTGGGTGGTGACCGCCGCGTGCGTCGCCGCGACCGGCGCGTTCGCCGCCGGCTGGATCGACGGGCTCGTGGGCGCGCTGGTCGTGCTGCAAGGCCGCCAGCTCGCGCTGCGGTCCGATCGCGCCGCGCTGTTGCTGTCGGTGCTTCAGCTCGCGGTGGTCGGCCTGCACCCTCCGTCTTTGGTGTTTCCGGTCGCGCTGGGTGTGTTCGGCGTCGTCGCTGGGCTCGCGCTCGCGCGGGGGTCGGGCGCGCCGTGGTGGACCGTCGCGGTCGTGCCGGTCGGTGGCTTGGTTGTGGCGCTGGCGTTGCCGCGCGGCCACGCGCGCGCGACGTTCGAAGCCCCGGAGTCCGCGAGCACGGGGTTCAGGGACGACGTCCAGATCGGGGCGCTGGCCGGCCTGCGGGACGATCCGACGGTCGCGTTCTGGATTCGGGCGCACGGCGCCGACGATGGCCCGGTGCCGGGCCCGATCTACCTCCGCGGCGCGGTGCTCGAAGTGTTCGATGGCACGCGGTTCCTCGCGCCGGGCGGCCGCGCTCCGGCGGCGCCCCTCGACCGCCCCGGGTCGCGGGACGCGGTCGTGGAGCTCGTCGCGGACGTGCTCCCCGGAGGCGTCGTGTTCACCGCGGGGCAGGTGCGTGGGATCGACCTGGACGCGCCCCTGTTGCAAGACCGGACCGGCGCGCTCCGCCTCGACGGTCCACCAGGCCCGGCGACCTACGCGCTGCTGGTCGGTGGGGGCCTCGGTCTCGGCCGCGTCGACGGCGGCGCGCCGTCCCCCGACACGTACGCGTTGCCAGCGGACCTCGACCCGGGTGTGCGGGCGCTCGCGGCGCGCCTCGTCGGGGATCGTGTCGGCGCCGACGCCGTCGAGGCCATCGTCGCGCACGTGAGCAGGCGTACCTACCGGCGGTCGGTCGACTCCGACGAGGGGATCGTCGGGTTCCTCCTCGGGGAAGGGGAAGGGCACTGTGAGTGGTTCGCGGCGGGCGCTGTGGTCCTGCTGCGCGCCGCGGGCGTGCCGTCGCGGGTCGTGACCGGGTTCGCGTACGGGGCGCCAGGGGTGCCGCTGCCGACGGATTGGGCCCCGGTCCGACGCGCCCACGCGCACGCGTGGGTGGAGGTCTGGTATGACGGCGCGTGGTGGTCGATCGACGCGACGTCGGATGAACCAGCTCTTCGTGCGTACGCGCCCGCGCAGGGGGGGCTCGCCCGCTGGTTCGAGCGGGCGGAGGGGGCGTTCCGGGCGTGGGCGATCGGCTACTCGGCCGAGGAGCAGCTCGCTGGCCTGGCGGTGCTCGGCCACCCGATCGTCGGCCGAGCCCGCGGGGCGCCGGCGGCGGGCGCGGCGGCGCTG
>CAIUDO010000879.1 GCA_903897935.1 uncultured Pseudomonadota bacterium | reverse complement strand
GGCGCCGCCTCCGTGCCGCAGGTTGCGCTCGAGCGCGTCGAGCCGGGCCACCAGCGCGTGCGCGGGCTCTACGGGGCGCAGCGTCGCGAGGCGAGCGACCGCCATCTCCAGCACGATTCGTGGGCGGCTGGCTTTGGCGATCTGGTCGTACAAATCGACCAACGCGTCGAACAGGCGGGTGAGGACCTCGGGCGGCACGCCCTCCGTGATCTCGTTCAGCCGCACGATCTCGTCTTCGGGCAGGTCCAGATAGGCGGCCGTTCCCGCGCCGATGCGCAAGAACGCGGCGTCGCGGACGGCGTCGAGCACCTCGGCGGCGAACTCCGGGAGCTCGTAGCCGTAGCCGTGCACCGCCTCGATCGCGCGCAGGCACTGATCGGGCTTCCCCTGGCACAACCCGGCGACCATCGCGTGGATCCAGGCGCGGTCGACGAGCCCGAGCGCGTCGGCGACGGCCTGATCGTCGACCTCGGCGCCGGCGGTGTTGATGACCTGGTCGAGCAACGACTGCGCGTCGCGCATCGAGCCTTCGCCCGCGCGCGCGATCCGACGGAGCGCGACCTCGGAGATGCGCACCCCTTCGCGCTCGGCGATGGTGCGCAGGCGCTCGGTGACCGCGGGCACGCCGATGCGCCGGAAGTCGAACCGCTGGACCCGCGACAAGATCGTCTCCGGGATCTTGTGCGCCTCGGTGGTCGCCATCAGGAACACGACGTGCGGAGGGGGCTCCTCGAGCGTCTTGAGGAGGGCGTTGAACGCCCCCTTCGACAGCATGTGCACCTCGTCGACGAGGTAGATGCGGTACCGGCCCTGGGTGGCGGCGTACCGGACCGACTCCCGCAGCTCGCGGACGTCGTCGACCGAGTTGTTCGACGCGCCGTCGATCTCGACGAGGTCCGGGCTGGTGCCGTTGGCGATGTCCACGCACGACGGGCACACCCCGCACGGGTCGACCGTGGGCCCCTGGGCGCAGTTGAGGGCGCGGGCCAGCGCGCGCGCGGCGGTGGTCTTGCCGACGCCGCGCGCCCCCGCGAACAGGTACGCGTGGTGCACGCGCCCGCGCCGGATCGCGTTGCCGAGGGTGCGGGTGACGTGCTCCTGGCCGACCATCTCGCCGAAGGTCGCGGGGCGGTACTTTCGTGCGATCGCGAGGTACGACACCAGGGCTCCGTGGGCGCGGCCGGTCCCGGCCAGATCGGCGGCTTGCTAACGCGCGGCGTCGAGGGGCGGGGTGTCGCGGCGCGGCCAGCGGCGCTCGATCTCCGCTGCCACCGCCAGCGTGAGGTGGTCGTTGCCGGGCGCGCCGACGACCTGCACGCCGACCGGCAGGCCGCGCGCGTCGACCCCGACGGGGACCTGGGTGACGGGGAAGCCGAACAGGCTGTAAAGGCTGGTACATACGAAGTCGAGCGGCGTCAGCATCGGGGTCCGGTGGCGCGGCGCCGGCCGGCTGTACGTCGGGTGCAGGATCACGCCGTCGTCGCCGAGCAGATCGGCCAGGCGGTCGCGCAGCTCCTCGCCCTTACGCGCGAACGCTGGCGCCCGTTGGGGCAGCTTGTGGAACAGGTTCTCGAGCGCCGAGACGAGCAGGACGGGCGCCGTGTGCGGCGACCGGCGCAGCAGCCACGGCACGACCTGCCGTCGTACGCGCATCCGGGAGCCGTGGCCGACGATGTCCGCGTAGTCCTCGACCGAGATCGCGGTGAGCATCTCGGCCCACATCAAGAAGCCCAGCGCGAGCTCGGGCAGGTCGAGGACCTCGACCGCGGCGCCCGCGTCGGCGAGCGCGGAGCCGGCCCGGCGCACCGCGCCGACCATGCTGGGCGCGACCCGCACGCCGCGGTGGCGCACGACCTCGTGCACCCGCACGGACGG
>CAIUDO010000878.1 GCA_903897935.1 uncultured Pseudomonadota bacterium | reverse complement strand
CGTCCTGGAGACCCGCGAGACCGATCACGCGCGCATCGCCGCCGATGTGCGCGCGCTCGTTTCCCGCGAGCACGGCGCCACCGTGTCCGACGTGGTGTGCATCGCGCCCGGGCAGCTCCCGAAGACGTCGTCCGGCAAGCTCCAGCGCCGCCAGACGCGCCAGAACTACCTGGAAGGGCGCCTCGGCAGCGACGGCAGCCGCGACATGCGGTCGACCGGCGACAAGCTCACGCTCGCCCGGCACGTCGCGAAGTCGGTGTGGACGCGCGCGCGCACCGCCGTCCTCGGCTGAACGGACGGCTGACGGCGCGTGCAGGCGCGCGGCCAGCGGACCCTCGGCCACCTTGCCGATCCCGCGCGCACCGGACAATCAGGCGCCCCGTCGACGTGCCTTCGGCGGGACCCGCCGCGCGGCGACCTCCGCGGCGGCGCCGGTGGCACGGGGACAAGATGACCGAAGACGAGATCCTGACGATGCTGCGCGCCGCGCTCGCCGACGTCGCCCCCGACCGCCAGGAAGACCACGCCCTCATCGGCCTCGACCACACCCTCACCGACCTCGACATCGACTCCTTGTCCGTCATGGAGATGGTCGGTCAGGTCGAAGACCGCCTCGACTTGACCCTGGATGACCGCGCGCTCGCGTCGGTCCGCACGATCGGCGAGCTCGTCGCGCTGATCCGGACCACGTTCGACGCGCGGGTGGAGCACCCGTGAGCGCAATCGCGATCGTCGGGATGGGGTGTCGCTTCGCCAGCGCCCCCGACCTGCACGCCTTCTGGAACCTCACCCTGTCCGGCGTCGGCGCGTTCACCGACATCCCGCCCGACCGCTGGGACAAAGACACCTTCCACGACACCAACCGCCGCAACGCCGACAAGAGCTACGCGCCGCGCGGCGCGTTCCTCGACGACATCCGCACCTTCCCGGCGTTGGCGCTTGGCATCCCGCCGCGTCGCGTCGAGGTGATGGACCCGCAGCACCGCCTCGCCCTCGAGGTCGCCCGCGACGCGATCCACGACTCCGGTCGCCACGCGTCGCAGATGCCACGCCGAACCGGCGTCTTCATCGGCGTGACGAGCTGCGAGTTCCGGGTGCTCGTCTCGACGCGCATCCTCGCGACCATGCTCACGACCGGCCACTTCGGCCGCGCGCCGCAGGACCCCCAGGCGTTCGCCGACGCCGTCGAGCGCATCGTGCAGCCCCGACCGTACAGCGCGTCGGGCGAGCTCGCGAACATGACCGCGGCGACGATCGCGCAGGAGCTCGACCTCAAGGGGCCGGCGTTCACGGTCGACTCCGCGTGCGCGTCCGCCATCGTCGCGGTCTCGGACGCGATCGAGCGCCTGCGCTCGGGGTCGATCGACGCCGCCGTCGCCGGCGGCGTGTACCTGCAGATCACACCCGAGCACTACGTCGGCTTCTCCCGGCTCGGCGCGATCAGCGGCAAAGGCGCGTGCCGCCCGTTCGACGTCGAAGCGGACGGCTTCGTGCAAGGCGACGGGTGCGGCGTGCTCGTGCTCAAGCGGCTCGCCGACGCCGAGCGCGACGGAGACCGCGTCTACGCCGTGATCCGCGGCATCGCGATGAACAACGACGGCAAGGGCGACGGGCCGATGGCGCCCGTGCAAGAAGGCCAGGCTGAGGCGATCCGCCTCGCGTGGGCCGACGCGGGCCGGTCCGTCGACGACGTCGGGTACATCGAGGCGCACGGCACCGGCACCGACGTCGGCGACGTGGTCGAGGTCAACGGCCTCCGCTCCGTGTTCGGCGACCACAACCACGCGTTCCTGGGGTCGTCGAAGGGCAACGTCGGCCACACGATGAGCGCCGCGGGCGCCGCGGGCCTCATCCGCACCGCGCTCGCGATCCACCACGGCGTCGTGCCCCCGCTCGCCGGGTTCACCGCGCCGAAGCCGGCGATGGGCCTGCACGAGACGTCGTTCCGCATCCCGACCGCGCCGACCCCGTGGGAGGGGACCCGCATCGCGGCGGTGTCGAGCTTCGGGTTCGGCGGCACGAACACCCACTGCGTGCTCGAGGGCGTCGCGGCGCCTTCGCCGCAGCCGGTGG
>CAIUDO010000877.1 GCA_903897935.1 uncultured Pseudomonadota bacterium | reverse complement strand
GTTCGAGCGCGTCGTGCTCGAGATCCCGCAGCCGTACAGCAACCATGACGGTGGGCAGCTCGTGTTCGGTCCGGACGGCATGCTCTACGTCGCGGTCGGCGACGGCGGGTCCGGCAACGATCCGCAAGACAACGGGCAGAACGTCAAGACGCTCCTCGGCGCGGTCCTGCGGCTCGACGTGGGCCAGGTGCCGTACGGCGTCCCCGCCGACAACCCGTTCGCCGGGCGGCCCGATCTCGGGCTCCCCGAGCTGTTCGCGTGGGGGCTCCGCAACCCGTGGCGCATGTCGTTCGACCCGACCGGTCGCCTGGTCGCTGGAGACGTCGGCCAGAACGCGTGGGAGGAGATCACCTTCGTGCCGCGGGGCGGCAACTTGGGGTGGCGTCGTATGGAGGGGCCGGTGTGCCACATGCCCAAGGACTGCGACCCGTCGGCGTACGTCCGGCCGATCTGGTCCTACGCTCGGCACGACGGCGTCTCGGTGACCGGAGGCCACGTGATCGGCGCGGGGCCGTTGACCGGGTGGTACGTGTTCGGCGACTTCGCGTCGGGGCGGTTGTGGGCGATGGTGCTCCCCGCCGGGCCCTCCGAGCCCGCTGTGCACGCGCTCGGGCGCTGGCCCGTCTCGCCCTCCGCGTTCGGCCGCGGCGCCGACGGCGTCGTGTATCTGGTGTGTTACCGCACCGGCGCGGTATACCGGGTCGTCGCTTAACGGGCGTTGCTGCGGAGGGATGATGTTCCAGCTACTGATGGCGCTCGCGGGCACGGCCGTCGCGGACGACCCGTACATCCCCGTGGACACGGGCGCCGACGTCCCCGTGACGGCGCCCGCGTGGCCGCAGCGCTTCGCGGGTCAAGCGCAGCCGGACGGCCCGCACTACGACCTCGAGCTGCTTTACGCCGAGCAACGCTTCGAAGAGGGGTACGGCGAGGCCAAGCGCCGGCTCGACGCCGACCCGAGCGACACCGCCTTGTACTGGCACGTCGTGCGGTTCATGTTCGAACAAGGCGAGAAGTTCAAGCCCGGCGAAGCCGAGAGCGTCAAGCTGGCGCACTACGAAGCGATGGTGAAGGTGGCGGAGGCGGGCCTTGCCCGAGCGCCCACCGATCCGCACCTGCTGTTCGCGCTCGGGTTGGCGAAGGGCCGGCTCGGCACCACCCGGGGCGTGTTGTCGTCGTTGTTCATGGCGAAAGATATCGAACAAGCCTGGCTCGAGTCGTCGGCTAGCGGCTTCACCTACGCGAGCCTGAACGGCGCCGAGCAGCTCCCGTGCGACACCTACCTCGCGCTGGCGATCTACTACCGCCTCGTGCCCGAGTACTGGGTCGTGCAGCTCATCGCCGGCACCCGCGGGGATCGCCAGAAGGCCGTCGACTACGCCCAGAGAGCGAACACGTGTGCGCCCGACCGCATCCGCGTGCTCATCGAGGTCGGCGCGAGCCACCTGTGCAAAGGCGGCGAGTCTGGCGACGCGGCGATGGTCGAGCGCGGCCTCGCCGCCCTGCGCCGCATCGACAGCATCACCCCGGTGATCCCTACCGACTTCATCGACCGCCGCCAGGCGCGGACGCTGATCGCCGACCCGTCGCTCGCGTGCGAGTACAGCCGAGACGGTCAGCAGGACCTCGACGAGTCGAACCTCAAGCAGCCGTGATCAATACGCGCTGAGGAACACGAAGCCCTTGCCCGAGTCCTCGTTGGTGGCGCCCACCACGAAGTCGGCGGTGCCCCCTGGGTTCACCGGCGCGACATCGAACGACATGCCGAGCGCCATGATCGCCTCGTCCCCGACCATGCGCCCGTCGACGTTGTCCGACGACACCGTGCCGCCCGCCGCGATGGTGATCCCGCGCACGAGGTGCACCGCGCCGTAGCCGCTCAGCGGTACCTTGCCCTGCTCGGACGACCACGCGTCGAGGGATCCCGGCTCACCGACACCGAGGTCGGCGGCGCCGTCTCCGTCGACGTCGCCGCCGCGGTGCGAGACCCGCAGCATGCCGTCGGCCTCGGCGCCTTCCACCACCAGCGCGGCCGCGGACTCCAGGTCACCCGGGCCGCCGATCGCGCTGGCCGACACGATCCACACCGTCCCGGCGCTGTCGGCCCGATACGGGTCCGCAGCCGCCACCTCGGGCACGCCGTCTCCGTCGGCGTCGCCGACCACCCCGACGGTCACGCCGGCGTCGGCGCCGTCGTTCGGACCGAGCAGGCTGTCGGCGTTGTCGAGGTCGACCGCGCCGGAGAGGAGCAGGCCGTCCAGCAAGAGCACGCCGCCGCGGCCCCCTTCGCCGGGCACCCCGAGCAACAGGTCGGCGACGCCGTCGCCGTTGAGGTCTCCCTCGCTGGCGACGTCGCCGAGCACGCGCGCGCCGTCCGACACCGACGCCTCAGTCGCCCCGCTCGACAACGAGCCGCCCGCGGACGCCGCCGCGCCCGACCACACCCCCACCCACGCGGTGCTGTACAGGGTGGCGGCCGAGAACAGCTCGTCGAGTCCGTCCCCGTCGAGGTCGTGAACCCCACCGACAGCTGCGCCTGCGAACGATCCACCGGTGAGCGTGGCGTGGGCGTCCGTCTTCACGAACGCGTCGCCGCTCGTGATCTGGTCGGTGGTGAACAGGTACGCCTTGTTGAGGAACGGCGCGCCGACAAGGAGATCGGCGGTGCCGTCTCCCTGGACGTCGCCGGCGCCCACGGCCCAGCCGACTGAGTCGTAGGCCTCGGTGCCGCCGATGTTGGCGCCCGCGACGTCGTACGGGCGCGCGGACCCGAGGGCGGGCGAAACGACGTACACGCCGCCCAGGTAGTAGTACTTGCCGCCGTCCCAGCGCCCGATGTCACCCATCGCGACCTCGGACCATCCGTCGCCGTCGAGATCCCCCAGGATGACGGTGGAGCTTCCGAACGCGTAGTCGAACAGGCCGGACGTCGCGTCCCAGGTGACGTCGGCGTCGTTGTCCGGAACGACGTCCCCGTCGTCATCGCAGTCGTTGTCGACCGCGTCGAGCTGCTCAGGGCTGGCGCCGGCTCGCAGCGGATCGGTGTCGTCGCAGTCGAGGCCGCCGTGGTCGACGGAGTCGTCGCCGTCGGCGTCTTGGTCGTAGTCGGAGTTGCCGGCGCAGTCGCTGTCGACGCCGTCGTACCAAGCGTCGGGGGCGCCGGGGTACGCGGTGGGATCCTCGTCGAGGCAGTCGTCGTCGCGCCCGACGCCGTCGCCGTCGCAGTCGTCGCCGCCGAACCGGCCGTCGCAGTCGTAGTCTTGGAGCGCGTCGTAGCACTCCTCGGGCGCGCCTGGGTAGATCTCCACGTTGCCGTCGTTGCAGTCGTCGCCGCCGACCTCGACGGCGTCGTACCCGTCGCCGTCGTAGTCGCTGATGTCGAGCCCGTCGCAGTCCTGGTCCTTCCCGTCATACGGCACCTCGGTGGCGCCGGGGTAGGCGTTCTCGTCGGCGTCGTCGCAGTCGTCGGGCACGCAGACACCGTCGGCGTCATCATCGGCTTCGCACGGGTTCGTTGTGGCGGGCGGGCTCGTGTCTTCCGACTTGCCCCCACACGCGACGAGCACGAGCAGGGTGGTGGCGAACCAATGGCGCATGGTGGACTCCGGAGCGCCGGAGTATCCGGGCAACGGCGGATCGGGCACGCCTCGGAGGTTGGGTGGTCGCGCTCGGATGGCTGGTGCTCACCTACCTGTTGGCGGCGGTCCCGTTCGGGATCGTGGTGACCACGTGGATGGGCGCGACGTCGGACCTGCGGGCGTCGGGCAGCGGGAACATCGGGGCTACGAACGTCGCGCGGGTGGCCGGTTGGCGCGCGGCGGGGCTCGTGCTCGCCGCCGACGCGGCGAAGGGCTTCGTCCCCACGGTGTTGGCGCGGTGGTTCTGGCCGTTCGACGCGGCGTTCG
Source organism: uncultured Pseudomonadota bacterium (assembly GCA_903897935.1). Classification (GTDB taxonomy): domain Bacteria; phylum Myxococcota_A; class UBA796; order UBA796; genus CAIUDO01. Next base: position 7,726 of record CAIUDO010000877.1, on the reverse strand, counting down.
TCGACGTTTGGGTGGCTGTTGTCGCGGTGACGGCGTTCGTCGGGCACTGCTGGTCGGTCTACCTCGAGTTCCGCGGCGGGAAGGGCGTCGCGACGGCCACCGGCGCGCTGTTGGCGATCGCGCCCGCACCGGTGGGGATCGCGATCGCGGTGTGGGTCGCGGTGTTCGCGGCGACGCGTAGGTCCTCGTTGTCCGCGTTGGTGGCGGCGCCTGCGCTGGTGGCCGCTGCGCTGTGGCTGGATCGCTCGGTCGTGCCGGTCGCCGCGGTGCTGGCGGTCGGCATCGCAGCGCGCCACGTGTCGAACGTTCGGCGGTTGATGCGAGGCGAGGAGGCCCCGGTGGTCGGGGCGGGGCCGAAGGCGGAGACGGCCGCCGACCTGCTCGGCGCAGGCCCGGCGGGCGCCCCGGCGCCCCCCGCTTGGCGGGACGAGGGCTGAGCGTCGCGCCGCTACGGGGACGGCGCGGCGCCTACCGGCTGGCCCTGGCTGTCGAGGATCACGAACTCGACGCGACGGTTTCGGGACCGACCCGCCGCGGTGCGGTTGGTGTCGACCGGCCGCGTCTCGCCGTATCCGACGACCTCCAGGCGCTCCGGGGCGATGCCGGCTGACGTCAGGTACACCTTGACCGACTCGGCGCGCTCGCGCGACAACGTGTAGTTGACGTCGTCGGTGCCCTCGTTGTCGGTGTGCCCCTCGATGCGCAGCCGCATGCCGGGCGCGTCGAGCAGCACCTTGCGCACATCGTCGAGCACGGCGGCGCTGGTCGGCAACAAGGTGGCGCGCCCCGTCTGGAACTGGATCGTCTCGTGGATGCGCACCCGGGTGCTGGTGACCGACACCCGCTCGGGCGGGGTGTCCGGACAGCCGTCTTCGTCGAGGTAGGCGTTCTTCGTCTCGAGCTGGCCCGGGCAGCGGTCGAGCGTGTCGGCGACGCCGTCTTGGTCGGAGTCGTCGGCAGGGCAGCCGTTGAGGGCGCGGTCGCCGGGCGCGGTCGGGCAGGCGTCGAAGTTATCGGGCACACCGTCGCCGTCGTTGTCCGGATCGGGGCAGCCGTCGTCGTCGTCCCACCCGTCGAGGTCCTCCGGGACCTTGCTGCAGCCGTCGAGCTTGTCGACGATGCCGTCGTCGTCGTTGTCGTTGTCGGGGCAGCCGTCGCTATCGAGGAAGCCGTCGAGGTCCTCGGCCTCCCCGGGGCACTGGTCGACGGTGTCGACGATGCCGTCACCGTCTACGTCGTCGCTCTGCTCGGGGCAGCCGTCGTCGTCTCGGTCACTGTCGAAGTCCTCGGCAGTGAAGGGGCAGTCGTCGTCGATGTTGCGGATGCTGTCGCCGTCTTCGTCGCCGTACGGGTCGACGTCCCGGCAGCCGTCGTCGTCGCGGTCGCCGTCGTAGTCCTCTGCTTCGGCCGGGCATCGGTCGACCACGTCGGGCAGGCGGTCTTTGTCGGCGTCGGCCGTGCCGCACGGGCGCGCCTCGATCGAAGCCGTGCGCGCCAGCTCGAGCGCGGTGCGCAGCTCGCTCGCGCCGCGCTTGAGGTCGCCCTGGCGCGTGTCAATCTCGGCGAACGCGCGTGCCGCCTCGGCGCGCGCCATCAGCTCCGGGGTGCACGCGCTCGCGTAGACCGCCCGGGCCTCGACGAGGGCGGCGTCGGCCTGATCATAGGTGAGCTTGACCTGGGTCGGCGGCAAGCAGCCGGTCATGACGACGGCGAGCCACAACCACCGGAGCGTCGCGGGGGGACGCGGCGCGGACGGCGCGCGCTTCATGGGGTCTCGACGGGCTCGGGTTCTTCCTCGTCCAGCAGCTCGTCGACGTTGACGCCCTCTTCGCGCTTCTTCCGCTCTTCTTCCTCCAACGTCTGCTGCACGACCTTGTCCCAATCGAGCTGCGGCGCGGCAGGGGCGGGGGCCGGCGCGTCGGCCGGCCGGTCCTCGAGCGTGTCGAACGACGTGCGCTCCGCGGTAGTTTGCATCTTCATTACGGCCTGGTCCGCGAGGTCGGCGGCGCGGGACGCGAGCTCGCGCGCGGTTCGGTAGTCGGAGTATCCGGCTTCTTCTCGCGCCTTTTCGAGGTAGAGCGCGGCCATGGTGAACTCGTACGGAGCCGCTTGCTCAGCGCCGGCCGCCGCGGCCCGTTTCACGGCGTCGTCCGCCGAAACGAGCTGGTAGGTAGATACGGTCGCGGTGCATCCGGCCAAGGCCGCGATCATCGCGAGCAGGACGGCCCGCATCACGTTCGCCTCCGAGTCGCCATTATGGCACGCGCCGTCGCGGGCTGTGGGCAAAGGCCCCGCGTGTGGCGTCTGTGAAAGCGGGTGCGCTTCCACGGCCCCGCAGGCGCCGCCGCGCGCCCGGCCACGATACGCGGCGCCGACGGAGGCGCATGGACCGGGCTCGTATCCCCGTGACCACGCGATGGTTGTTGCTCGCCCTCGGCAAGATGCCGCCTGGGAAGCGGCAGCCGTTTGATCCGGTCGCGACGTGGATCCTGGCGGCGCGGCCGGACCTGGGGCCAGCGGTGCCCGCGCCCGCGGTGCTCGCGACGCTGCGCGCCCGGGCAACCCTCGTCGATCGGATGCTCGACGCCGAGCTGGATGACGCCCGCGACGCCGGCGAGATGATCTCGTTGTGGACGTTCGGAGGCGGCTTCGACGCGCGGTGGCATCGGCTCGCGGCGACGCTGCGCGACGCCGTCGTCGAGCAGGTCGAGGTGGAGCTCCCCGAGGTGATCGCCGCGAAGGACGCCCTGCTGGCGCGCTCGCCGTTCGCCAAGGCGTGGGCCTCGATCCGCCGCCGCGCGCTGCCCGCGGAGCAGTGGCGGGTGCCGGCGGGTGAGGCAGGTCCTGGTGTTCGACGGTTGTTGTTGCTGGAGGCGCTGGCGGGTCGCTGGGACAGCGACGCGCTGTGGGCGCAGCTCGACCGCCTCGACGACGTGCCCGCGGGCACCCGCACCATCGCGTGTTTGCCCGGGTGGGCGCCCGATGAGCGGGTGCAGTGGGCCGCGCGACGGCTGCTGCAGCGCGGCTGGAGGGTGCTGGAGGACCAACGGATCGCGCCGCGTGGCCGGATCGTCGGCTACGACGGCGCCGAGGTGTGCCCAGCGAGCTACCCGTTCCGGGTCGTGCGGCTCGAGCGCGTCGCGCGCGCATGAGCGCCTGCGTCAGGTGACGGCGATCACCACGATGGTGACGTTGTCTTCGCCGCCTCGATCGAGCGCTTCCCGAACCAACGTGTCGGCCAGCAGGTCGGCGGGCGTCGCGCGGACGACCTCCTGGATCTGCTCGTCGTCCATCGGATCGGTCAGGCCGTCGCTGCACAGGATGAAGACGTCGCCGGCGGTGACGCTGCGGGTGAGCGTGTCCGGCTCTACCGTGCCTTGCGCCCCGACCGACTGTGTCAAGACGTGCTTGTGACGGACCATTCGCGCGAGCTCGGGCGTAAGCCGCCCGGCGTCGATCTCCTGCTGCACCACCGAGTGGTCGCGGGTGAGGCGGGTGAGCCGGCCGCCGCGGTACAAGTAGGCGCGGCTGTCGCCGACGTGCGCGATGTGCGCCTGCTGCTCGCTCATCACCAGCGCGACGACGGTGGTGCCCATCCCAGAGTATGAAGGGTACACCTCGATTTCGCGCCGGATGCGGACCGACGCCTGGTTCATCCCGTAGCGCAGACGCTCGCGCAGCGACTCGGTGGCGTCTTGCAGGTCGGCGTCGCGCACGAGGCGGGTCTCGTCCGGGTCGTCGGCGCCGGTGAGCACCGCCCCGAGGGCCTCGACCGCGAGGCGCGACGCGACCTCGCCGGCGGCGTTGCCGCCCATCCCGTCGGCGACGATGAACACGGCGTGCTCGACGTCGACGTGAAAGCTGTCTTCGTTGTTGTCTCGGTGTGGGCTCGGGTCTGTCGCTGCGTACGCTTCGAGTGCCATTCGCCTGCCACGTGGGTGTGCTGCGAGTATAGTGCAGGAGGCGCTCGGGCATCGCCCGAAGCGTGGCGGTGTTGTGCCCGAGGGTGATCCGGCAGCCGGAGAACAGATTGGCCCCTACGTCGTCGAGGGCCTGATCGCGCGCGGCGGCATGGCCACCGTGCTCGCGGTTCGGGACCCGCGCACGGGTGCGTCTCGCGCAATGAAGCTGCTCCACCCGATCCGGATGTCGGACGAAGCGACGGTCCGGTTTCGGCGAGAGTTCAGGATCTTGTCCCGGCTGGACCACCCGAACGTGCTGCGCGTCTACGACAGCGGCATGCACGGCGATCGTGCCTGGTTCGCGATGGAGCGGGTCGTCGGGCGCGACCTACGCGCCGAGGTCGCTGCGTGGGCCACCCTCGCCCCCGAGGAGCGGTTCGCGCGCGTCGAAGAGGTGCTGATCCAGGTCGCGCGGGCGTTGGCGTGTGTGCACGCGCACGGCGTCATCCACCGCGACATCACGCCCGGGAACATCCTCGTCGACGCGTCCGGCCGAGTGCGGCTGAGCGACTTCGGCGTGGTCAAGGAGATGGGCGGCGCCGAGTACACGCGCGCGGGCGAAGTGGTCGGCACGGTCGCGTACATGGCCCCCGAGCAGTTCGAAGGGCGATCGTTCGACGCGCGCGCCGACCTGTACGCGCTCGGCGCGGTGCTGTACTTCATGTTGACGGGTCGTCGACCGTTCTCGGCTACTTCACTGCGCGGCTACCTGCACAAGCACCTGACCGAGGCGCCGATGCCGCCGCGGGAGATCGTCGGGCAGGTGCCGCCGCGGCTCGACGCGGTGTGTATGCGCCTGCTCGAGAAGGACCCGGCGGATCGGTACGGATCGGCCACCCACGTGCTGCACGCGCTCGGCGCGCGCGACGACATCGGGGCGCGCCGGTGGCCCCCGCGCGCCATCGTCGGCCGCCCGGTCCTGCGCGCGCGGATTCAGGAGGCGCTCGAGAGCGCGGCGGCTGGCCGCGGCGGCGGCGCCATCGTCATCCGCGGCGAGCCGGGGCAAGGCAAGACGTTCCTGGTCGATCTGGCCGAGCAGACCGCCGCGGGGCTCGGGCTGCGGGTGGCGCGCGCACGGTGCCGGCAGCACGATCGCCCGTTCGGTGCGTTGGCCAGCATCTACCGCGCGTTGTACGGGGACCACGGCCGCGGCGAAGCCGACCTGCTGCTGCGGGCCGCGCTGATGCAAGACAGCGCCGAGATCGCCCTGCTCGGCGCGGCGCCCGTCGAGCCCCCGCCCCCGAGCGGGGAGCCGACGGTCCCGGGCGTCGTCCGGACCGCGGTGCCCCGTGAGCGGTACCCGGTGTTCGCGGCGCTCAAAGAGCAGATCGTCGCGATGGCTCCGGTGCTGATCGCGCTCGACGACCTGCACGTCGCCGATCCGGCGACCGCCGAGGCGGTGGCGTACCTGGTGCGGAACACCCTCGAGCTCGCCGATGACAGCGTCGTCTTCATGTGCTCGGAGGATGCGCGTCGGCCGTCGGCGCTCAACCGCAGCCTGCCGGTCCAGCGGCACGTGCTCGGCGGACTGACCGCGACGGACGTCGAGGAGCTGATCATCAGCATCCTCCCTGACGATCCCGGCGCCCGCGCGCTGGCGCAGCGCTTGTGGGTCGAGAGCGGCGCGAGCCCAGGCCTGCTCGTCGATATGCTGCGCGCGCTGCGCGATGACGATCTCGTGCGCATGGTCGATGGGCAATGGCGGCTCGCGCTCCTGCCGGAGCAGGTCGCCGACGCGCCACTTCCGCTGCCGGCGTCGCTCAAGGTCGCGTTGTCCGAGCGCTTGGAGCCGCTGACCGACGACGCGCGGGTGGTCGCGCGCACGCTCGCCGTGGCGCGCCGCCATGTGGATCTCGACGTGCTGGTCGAGGCGTGTGCGTTGCCCGAGGCGATCGTGATGGACGCGATCGACGAGCTCGAGGAGGAGGGGATCGTCGTCGAGCGGCGGATCGGCGATCGCACCGAGGTCACGCTGTACCACCCGCGGATGCGCGACGTGCTGCTCGCGGGCTTGCCGGACAGCGTGCTCAAGGAGCTGCACCTCGTGCTCGGGGGGCTGCTCGAGCACGTGCGGGCGGCGGGCCAACGCGAGCCGCTTGAGGAGCTGGCGTGGCACTTCGAGCAGGGGGGCGACCTGCCGAAGGCTTGGGGCTACCTGGCTCAGACGGCGGCGCGGCACGTGCGCGGCTCGCTGTACGAAGAGGGCTTGGTGTTCATCGATCACGCGCTCGAGCTGCGCGCCCAGGTGCGGCCCTCGCTCGGTTCGATCGCGTTCGACCGGGCGGTGGTGGACCTGCACCTGCAGCGCGCGGCCGCTTTGCAGGCGCTGGGGCGCGCGGAGGAGGCCGCGCGGTCGTGCGGCGAGGCGCTCGCGTTGGCGTCGGTGCATGACGACGCCCGCTCGATGTCGCACGCCGAGGCGCTGCTCGGGGATCTACAGCGTGGCCGCGACGCCGAGGCCGCCGAGGCCCACCTGCACCGCGCGCTCGCCCTCGCGGATCGCGCCGGCGACGCCACGCTGCGGCCGATGCCGCTGTACTGGCTCGGCGCGGTGCGGTGGCAGCGCGGAGACGTCGACGAGCCGGCGCACCTGTGGGCCGAGGCCCTCGAAGCTGCGGAGGCGGTCGGCGACGAGCGCGCCGCGGCGTGGGCGCACAACGGGCTCGGCATCGTCGAGGTGTGCCGCGGGCGCGCGTTCGAGGCGCGTCGCCAGGTCGAGATGGCGGCGGAGATGTTCGAGCGCCAGGGCATGACCGGGCCGTTGCACGTCGTCCGGTACAACCTCGTCGAGCTGTACTACTCGCTCGGCATCCTGAACAAGGCGCTCTCGCTCTCGGAGATCGCGATCGGGCGGGCCCGTGAGGTGAGCGCGACGCAGGGGCTCGCGGTCGCGCTGTCGGCGCGCACTCAGGTCTTGATGACTGTGGGTCGGATCGACGAGGCGCGCGCGATCGGCGCCGAGTGCGTGCCGCTCGCGATGCAGCTCGGTGATCGTGAAGACGAGCTGCACGTGCGGTCGAACCTCGCTCGAATGGCGATCGACCTTGGCGAGCCCAATGAGGCGCTCGACGTGCTCGAGCCGCTCGGTCCGCCGGAGACGTGGCCCGACAGCGAGGGGTGGGCGGCCCGCACGCTGGCGCGCCGCTGCGAAGCGTTGGCGTTGCTCGGCCGGAAGGACGAGGCGAAGGCGATCCTGGACCAGGGCCCGGGGCTCTTGCCGCCCTGGTCGTACGTGCGGGTGCGGGTCGACCTCGCGTGGGGCCGCGCGCTGGCGTCGCTGGGGGATCACGCGGCCGCCGAGCCGCTGTTGCGGCGGGCGCTGGCGGCCGCGGAAGCGGGTCGGTACCGGGTCTATGCGCTGATGGCGCGCCGCATGCTGGTCAACGCCGCCGAAGACGGGGCGCTCCACCGCCGCATGCTGGACGCGACGGCGCGCTCATTGGCGGCGAACCTCGGCCCACGCGACGCCGCCACCTTCCTGGCGCGATGGGCCTGAGGTGCGGGACCCGCACCGACCAAGGGAGACGTAGGTTCGTCCGACGAAGTCGGCCGAACCGAAGCGACCGCCACACCTCGGGGCGGAGGCGTCAGCCAGGGCGCTGCACTGACCGATGGAAGCGAAGGTTCCACCGACGGAGTGGTAGGGACGGCGTCGACCGCCTGGAGGGCGCGCGAGGAGAGCCCCGGTGCGCCTACGGTTCGACCGCGTCGTCGCCGGCGGGGGCCGCGTCGTCGCCCGCGGGCGCTGCGGCGAGCACGGACGG
>CAIUDO010000876.1 GCA_903897935.1 uncultured Pseudomonadota bacterium | reverse complement strand
GGGTGACCCGCCGCCGAGATCAGCTGGCCGAGGAGACGGCCGTGGCGATCTGGTCGAACTTGCTGGAGATCGACTCGCCGAGGAGGGTGAGGGCCGCGATGATGACGACGGCGATGAGGGCCGCGATCAGGCCGTACTCGATGGCGGTGGCGCCGGTCTCTTCACGAACGAAAGAAGCGAGCATGGGATCCTCCTGAAGGTGTCTGCTGCGCCGGGCTGGCATGTGGTCATCTTCACCCGGCGGCTCGTTGGTGGCAACTTTTTTTCGACGGCCGCCAACGTTTTTCCCGACTTAGTTGATCATCACCACGGCGCCCTTGACCGTCGTGCTCGCGCCGCCCTCGAGCGTCGCGGTTGCGCCGCCCTTGAACGTGGCCATCGCGCCCGCCTCGAACGTGGCGTTCGCGCTGCCTTTCGCCGTGAAGTTGGCGCTCGCTTCGTAGGTGGCGTTCGCGCCCGCGGAGACCTCGATGTTCGCGCCGACGTCGAGCGTGTAGTTCACACCGACTGTGATCGTGCAGTTGTTCCCGCACTCTCCGTCGATGTTGTTGCCGGCGTACACCTTGATGTCGTTCCCGGCCTCGAGGTACAGGTCGTTCTTGGTCCGGATGTGGATGTCGCCTTCGGTGTTCGTGAGGTAGATCGCGGCCTTCTGTGTGTCGAACACGAACGCGAGCTTGTGCGAGCCGTCCCACACCTGGATGGTCTCGGCGCTGTCGCTGTCGTCGAACACGAACAGGTGCCCCGACCGCGACTTCCAGAACCGCCGGTCGTTCTTCTCGAGGTCGGTCGTGCCGTCGGTGAACACGTCGGTCGACCAGGTCGCGCCGGTGTCGGTTGCGCCGGACCCGGGCAGCGCGTCTTTGCACTCCTGCGGCGGGATGTCGACGCCGTTCCAGAACTGCCCGATGATGACGCCGACGTCGTGGCTACCCTGCAGGAAGATCACGAGGACCTCGTCGCCGATCTCGGGCAGCGCGTAGAAGCCGCGCTCCTTCCCGCCGTTCGGGGAGGCCTGCCGCAACCAGAACGACGCCGGCTCCTCGTGCAGCGTCGGGAACGTGACCATGATCCGCCCGAGCTCGTCAGGATCGACGTTGTCCTTTACGATCGCGACGACCGGGTATTGGACTTGCCCGGAGTGGGGCCGACCCCCTCCGTCGGTCAGCTTCGCCATGATTCGATCCTCCAGAAAAACAAACGACCCATAACGGCGCTAGTCTAGGCGCGACGGATCCGACCCGTCAAGGTTGCCGGAGGGGCGCGTATGGTTCAGGTTCGCGCGGTCTCAGGCGGCGTGGCCGTCGTGGCGTCAGGGACCACGACGACCTTCGGCGGCGCCGACCTCGTCCTCACGGTCGACGGGCCCGACGGCCGGCTGATCCTTCGCCTCGTCTTCGTGACCGACCCCGCGCGCCCCGACCTCGCCGTTCAGGCCGACGCCGACCCCGCTGGCCTCACGTTGACGCTCACGAACTTCGACTCCGCAGACGGCCGCGGGTCCGCGCACCCGGTGCTGGTCGGGGCGCTCGGCGACGACCTGCTGCTCGCCCACTTCCGGGTGTTCCGCTACGGCCGAACGCCGGACCACACCGTCCACTGGACGTTCTATCGAGCGCCCGCCGCTGACCTCGTCTTTGCGGACGGGCCGGGCACCGCGCCGCGGCTGCGGCGTTAAGCCGGCACCCATGTCGAACGACGCCGAACTGCACGAGCTGCTCACCGCGCCCCCCGTCGAGACCCGCCGCCCCGTCGCGCCGGGCATCGAGCCCCACCTCTACCGACCGGTCCCGCTGCTCGACCACGGGTTCGTTCGCGTCGTCGACTACATGGGCGACGACGCCGCGATCGTGCAGGCCGCGCGCGTGTCGTACGGCCGCGGCACCCGCGGGCGCCTCGATGACCGCGGGCTCATCCGGTACCTGATGCGGCACCGGCACACGACGCCGTTCGAGATGTGCGAGCTCAAGCTGCACGTCAAGCTGCCGATCTTCGTCGCGCGCCAGTGGATCCGCCACCGCATGGCGAACGTCAACGAGTACAGCGCGCGCTACTCGATCCTCGACCGCGAGTTCTACGTGCCGCGCCCGGAGGACGTCGCGGTGCAGTCGGCGTCCAACAAGCAGGGCCGCGGCCACGCCCTGGACGACGCCGGCGCGCTGCGGGTGCTCGACCTGCTGCGCGGGGACGCCCTTCGCGCCTACGAGACGTACGAGGCGCTGCTCAACGACGACGGGACCGGCGCCCCGGTCGCGCCCGAGTCACCGCAGGTCGCGCGCGAGCTCGCCCGGATCGGCCTGGGCGTCAACTACTACACGCAGTGGTACTGGAAGATCGACCTGCACAACCTGCTGCACTTCTTGTCGCTGCGCGCGCACCCGCACGCCCAGCGGGAGATCCGCGTCTACGCCGAGGCCATCGGGTCGATCGTCGCAGACTGGGTGCCGGCCGCTTGGGAGGCGTTCGTCGACTACCGGATGGAGGCGGCGGCGTTGTCGCGCGCGGAGCTGGCGGTGGTGCGCGCCGCGCTCGCGGGGGCCGATCTCGGGCCGCTGCTCGAGGGTTCATCGCTGTCGCCGCGCGAGCGGCGGGAGCTGCTCACCAAGCTGGGTCGCTGACGGGGGTTGTCTCATGGCTGGGAACGAGGCGCTGCGGCTGGTAGCGCGGGAGCTCGAGCTGCTCGAGGGGATCGGGGGTCTGCTGCACTGGGACCAGCAGACGCAGATGCCGGTCCGGGGGGGCCCGCTGCGCGGGGAGCAGCTCGGGTTGTTGTCACGGCTGGCGCACGAGCGCCTGACGTCGACCCGGTTCGCCGACGCGTTGGCGGAGGCGGAGGCGGTCGGCGGCGCGACGGAGGCCGAGCGCGCCGGGCTGCGCAACCTCCGGAAGGCGTACGACCGGGCGGTGTTGGTCGACCCGGCGCTCGTCTCGCGGCTCGCCGAGGCCGAGGCCACCGGGTTCGACGCCTGGCTCGGCGCGCGAAAGAACGAAGACGTCGCGGCGTTTCTCCCGCAGCTCGACGAGCTGCTCGGCCTGCTGCGCGCGAAGGCAGCCCAGCTCGACAACACCCGCGCCCCGTACGACGTGCTGGTCGACATCCACGACCCGGGGACCTCAGCGGCCTCGCTGCGGGCGCTGTTCGGCCGCTTGGTGCCGGAGATCCACCGGCTCGTCGAGGCGGTGCGCGGGCGTCCCCACCCGGCCGGCGTCGAGGGCACGTTCCCGATCGAACGTCAGATGGCGCTCTGCCGAGAGGTCGCCGCCGCGATCGGGTATGACTTCGATCGCGGCCGCATCGACCTCGCCGTGCACCCGTTCGCCGTCGGGCTCGGCCCGGGCGACGTTCGCATCACCACCCGCTACGACGCGTCGACGCTGCTCCCCGGCCTTGGCGGCGTGATCCACGAGGTCGGCCACGCGCTGTACGAGCAGGGCTTGCCGTGGGACCTCGCGGGCACCGGCGTCTCCGAGGCGTCGAGCACCGGCGTGCACGAGTCACAGTCGCGGTTCTGGGAGAACACGATCGGGCGATCGTTGCCGTTCTACCGGTGGTTGGCGCCCAAGGTGCGCGAGGCGTTCCCGGGCGTCGACGTCGACGCGGAGCGCTTGTTCGGCGCCGCCAACCGCATCGAGCCCTCGTTGATCCGGGTCGAAGCCGACGAGGTCACGTACAACCTGCACATCGCGATCCGGGTCGAAATTGAGATCGCGCTGCTGCACGGTGAGCTCCCGCTGTCCGAGCTCGAGGGCGCGTGGAACGACCGGTACGCCGAGCTGCTCGGCATCCGCCCCCCGCGACCGTCGCAGGGCGTGCTGCAGGACGTGCACTGGGCGTCCGGGGCGTTCGCGTACTTCCCGAGCTACACCCTCGGCAACCTGTACGCCGCGGGCCTCGGTGCCCAGCTCTGGGCCGACATCCCCGACCTGTGGGAGCGCGTCGAGGCCGGAGACTTCGCACCGATCCTCGGCTGGCTGCGAAGCCGGGTGCACGAGCGCGGGTCGATCGATCGGGGCGAGGCCACCATCCGCCGCGTGGTGGGCGAGCGGGACCTCGTCGACGACCTGCTCGGCCACGTGTGGGGCCGGCATGGCGCGCTGTACGGCGTGACGCGGTAGGCGCTCGCACGGGCTGGCGCCCGCGCGGGCCCGCGCCGACCTACGACCGAGCTACCAGGACGCCTTCTTGATGCCGGGGAGCTTGCCCGCGAGGGCGAGCTCGCGGAGCGCGATACGGGACAAGCCCAGCTTCCGGTAGACGGCGCGCGGGCGACCGGTGACGACGCAGCGGGTGCGCAAGCGAACCGGCGACGAGTTGCGCGGCAACAAGGCCAAGCTCTCACGAGCGGTGGTGCGATCTTCGGGCGACAACGACATGTCGCGCGCACGGCGCTTGAGCTCGGCCCGACGGGCGGCGTACTTCTGAACCAGTTTCTCGCGGTACTTCTGCTTGTTGATCGAGCTCTTCTTCGCCATGCGGTCCCCTGGGGTGCGACACGATTGACCCGTGAGCGCGATGCGCCCCGGGAACGACGGCGCCCCTTAAGCCACAGCGTCCCGGTGTCAAGCGACCCGATCGGACGCGACGTGATACCTGCGGCGGCCTGTTCGGAGCATCGATGCGTAGCGACTGGATCGTAGGGGCGGTGATCGTGGGCCTGGCCGTGGCGGGGTGCCAGCCACCCCCGAGCGGCGCGGGGTCGGTCAACGCCGATGACGTGGATCTATCCAGCGAAGGGCTCGCGTACCGCATCGATCCCGATCGAGTCCGGGCGTGCCAGACCCTCACCGGCACCGTCGACGAGCGCGTCGACGCGTGCCTCGTCGAGGCCACCGCCAACCCGAGCAACGCCCTGGTCGCCGAGGTCCGGCAGCTCCAGGATCGCGGCAAGGTGCTGCTGATCGGCGGATCGATGGGCGAGTCCGGCGTCGAGACGATCGGCCTGGCCGACGTCCCTGGGCTCCGCGCGGCGCTGCTCGCCCGCGACGAAGCCGCCGCCGCCAAGTTGATGCGCGATCAAGGCGTCGGGGTCGTCGTCGTCCACCGCGACCTGTCCGGCGCGATCGACCGCGACAGCGTCGTATTGTCCAGGTTGGTCCAGCATGACTTCCTCGGGTGGTTCCGGCTCTGGTACGTGTCGGGCGAGCAGCTTGTCTACACGGTGCGTGCGTCGGACACCGAGCTGCCGGAGCTGGTCGGGGCCCAGCTGCTCGACGGGCTCCGCGCGCGGCTCAGCCACACCCAGCCGACCCGCCAGTCGTGGAAGCCCGATCGGATCCAGCTCATCGGATCGATGCGCCTGCAAGGTGAGACCCTGCTGTTCCGCACCAGCCAGGGCCAGGACCTCGAGAAGATCCTCGACGACCTCGCCGACGGCATGGAGCGCCGGTGGGATCGGGAGGTTGAGCCGCTCGGGATCGGCAGCCTCCAGGAGCGGTTGCCCGACGTGCGCATCGAGGTCCACGTCGTGATGGAGCGGGCGCGCGTCGAGCCACGCAGCGACTGGCAGCTGTTCGACTTGTGGGAGCTCGGCGTCGACGGCGTCATGTTCGCGCACCGCGAGGGCGTCGCTGACCGAAAGTTCACCTACGTCCCAGGCTCAGAGGCGGTCGCGCACTCCCACCGCTCGGCCGACGAGTTCTTGCGGTACGCCGTCGACACGTTCGGCTGGCGCGATCGCCGCCCGTGGCGTGACCCGTCCACCGAGCTCGACATCATCCGCACCGAGCATTTCATGGAGGAGGTGCGCGGCGGGAACGGTAGGGCCGTCCGGCTCTATCGCGGCATGCCCGTCGAGCCGATGTCGAACCTGACCGACACCAACGTCCGCCAGATGCTCATCGACGGCGCGTGGTGGTGGGTGCGGAACCAGCGTCCCGACGGCTCGTACAACTACAAGTACTGGCCAGATCAGAACCGTATGTCCGACGACTACAACGAGGTGCGGCACGCGCTCGGGCCGCGCGACCTCGTCGACGCGTGGCGGTACGACCCCCAAGACGCCTTCCTCGCGTCCGCGCGCGCCGGCATGGACTGGCTGCTGCGCTACGCCGTCTACGACAAAGACAAGCCCGACGAGCGGATGCCCCACCCGCAGTCCGGCTCGATGTTGTTCCGCTACGACAACAACCAGAAGCTCGGGACCGCCTCGGTCGCGCTGCTGGGGTGGGTCGCGTGGGCGAAGGCGACGGGCAACCACTCGGAAGACGACCGCATCCGCCGCATGGCCAAGTTCAACCTGGACATGCAGCTCGACAACGGAAAGTTCGAGCCGTACTACGTGCCGAAGGGCCACCCGTACTACGGGCAGCGCAACGACATCGTGCCCGGCGAGGCCGCGCTGGCGCTCGGCCTCGTCGCCGAGTACTTCGACGAGCCGAAGTGGATGGAGTTCTTCCCGAAGTTCCTCGACTTCTACGAGCCGTGGTTCCGTGAGCGCGCCGCACGTAAGCGCCCGACCGGTCGCTGGCCGCACGACACCTACACCAACAACGACCGCCTCGACCTCGTTCAGTTCGGGCCGTGGTCCGTCATGGCGAGCAAGCAGTACTACCGGCTCACCGGCGACGAGCGCGCGGCCGCGTTCGGTCTCGAGGTGTCGAACTGGATGATCGACAACTACCAATGGACGGGCGAGCGCGCTCCGTTCCCAGATTATGTTGGTGGGTACTACAAGATGCCGTCTGAGCTGCCGGCGATGCAGACGTTCTGCTACTCGGAGGGCACGGCGGCCGCGTACGAGATCGCGGCCCGGTTCCGCCCGGAGGAGAAGGTCAAGCACGAGCTCGCCACCCGCGAGGCGATCCGGTTCTTGCGGGTGATGCAGTACGACACGACGGATGCGTACTTCTTCGCGAAGCCCGAGCTGGTGCACGGCGGCATCAAGTACGCGATGAACGAGAACAAGGTGCGAATCGACTACGTCGGGCACGGCTTGTCGACGGTCACGCAATACCTCGACGGCCGCAAGCGCGATCCCGCGGTCGGCACCCTCGACCTCGGGCCGCTGCTGCCGCCGATCGTCGGCGCTCGCACGACGGCGGCGCCCCGCACCGAGCACGAAGCCAAGGGTGGCGACGGCGAGGAGTGATCAGGGTCGGGCGTCGTCCTCGGGCGGCTCGTCCTCGGGCAGGCCGTCGGAGGGCGCGCGTCGGTTCACCCCGGCCACCCAGAACTGGAGCAGGAACCACGCGATCACCGCGAACACGGGGATCGACAGCGCCAGCCCGAGGGCGGGTGGGATCTCGGGCGCCTCGGTCGGCGCGTCAGGCTGGGTCGTGGTCGGTGTCATGGTTCCGTCGTGGCCGGAGGCGAAGTTTGAGTGTAGCGTGAGGCGGCGGGAGGGCGTGTGCCGTCGGACCTGGTGGTGATGTTCTCGCGGGCCATCGTCGCGCGTCTCGTCCGCGACGGGCTGCTCGCGTTGCGGCCGGAGGCGACGCTCGCCCAGGTCGCCGACCACGTAGCGCAGGCGCTCTCGGTCGAGCGCGCTGGCCAGCAGCTCATCACGACGGTGGGGCGCGCGCTCGAAGCGTGCCCGCTGGTCGAAGATCTCTACGCGGACGACGAAGCGCTGAGCTCGGTCGCGTCGGACCTCGCGCAGTGAGCGAGACCAGCGTGGTGCGGCAGCTCCCGCTCGAGCGGTGGGCGCGGCGTTTTCGTGGCGGCACGGTGCATCTGCGCGGTCGGGTGCAGCCCGGGGGCGTCACCGTCGTGTTGTGCGCGCAGGGGCGCTCGTTGTCGCTCGGCGCGGGCGACGTCGCCGTGGTGCTGCGCTTCCAAGGTGGGGAATCACCCGCCATCTCGGGCGCGACCATCACCGGGAGCATGGGCTCGTTGACCGGCCCCGACCGCTCGTGGTCGGGGCACGCGTTCGGCCTGCGGCCCGACTCGGTGTCCGTCGACGGTGTGCCGACGCCCGACCTCGGCCCGATCGACGTCGCGCGGGCCCTGCAGAGCTTGCTCGACGCTGTCGGCAGCCTCGTGTTCGAGGCCAGCGCCGAGCCCGCCGCCGAGCTGATCGTGCGCCTGCCCGCCGGCCTGGTCGTCGCGCTCGACGCCGACGAGC
>CAIUDO010000875.1 GCA_903897935.1 uncultured Pseudomonadota bacterium | reverse complement strand
GGCGTCTCGACCGGTGACGCGAACTTCGTCGTCGCGATCATCGACAGCGGCACGCAGCTCAACCACCCCGACCTCGCGGCCAACATCTGGACGAACCCCGGCGAGATCGCCGGCAACGGGATCGACGACGACGCCAACGGCTACGTCGACGACACGCGCGGCTGGGACTTCTTCTCGATCGACAACGACCCGACCGACGGCGGGCACGGCACGCACACGGCGGGCACGGTCGGCGCGGTGGGAAACAACGGCATCGGCGTTGCCGGCGTCGCGTGGAACTGCAAGCTGATGGCGCTGCGCTTCCTCGGGCCCACCGGCGGATTCACCTCCGACGCGATCCTCGCGGTGCAATACGTGACCCGCAAGAACGTCAAGGTCTCCAACAACTCGTGGGGCGGCGGCGGGTTCTCGCAGGCGCTCTTCGACGCGATCGGCGCGTCGCGCACGGTGGGCCACGTGTTCGTCGCCTCCGCCGGCAACAACGGCGCCAACAGCGACACGACCCCGTCCTACCCGGCGGCGTACAACCTCGACAACATCATCTCGGTGGCCGCGACCGACAACAACGACGCGCGCGCCTCGTTCTCGAACTTCGGCGCGACCTCGGTCGACATCGGCGCGCCCGGCGTGAACACCTACTCCACCTACGGCGCGACCGGCTACGCGTTCCTGAACGGAACGTCGATGGCGGGCCCGCACGTCGCCGGCGTGGCGGCGCTCGTCTACGTCCAGAACCCGACGTGGACGTACACCCAGGTGAAGACGCGCATCCTCTCGACCGCGCGTCCGGTGCCCGGACTCTCGGGCCTCTGCGTCACGGGCGGCGTGGTGAACGCCGCGGCGGCGCTCGGCATCGTGGCTCCGCCCGTGAACACCGCGCCGGTGGTGAGCATCACCTCGCCGGCCGCCGGCTCGACCTTCACGGTCGGCGCGGCGATCACCTTCACCGGCACCGCGCAGGACACCCAGGACGGCGTGCTCACCGCGTCGATGACCTGGAGCTCGAGCCTCCAGGGCCAGATCGGCGTGGGCGGCAGCTTCACGGTGTCGAACCTGGTGGCAGGCTCGCACGTGATCACGGCCCGCGCCGTCGACTCGGCCGGGCTCGCGACCTCGGTCACGCGCAGCATCACCGTCTCGAACCCGGTGGCGCCGACCATTCCGTCGAACCTTGCCGTGACCCGCAGCGGCACGACCGTGACGGTCTCCTGGCGCGATCGCTCCAACAACGAGACCGGCTTCGAGGTGCGCCGCGAACGGAACGTGGGCGGCGTGTGGGGCAGCCAGGTGGTCTATTCGCTCGCGCCGAACAGCACGCGGCTGGTGCAGACCGCGGTTCCCGCGGGGCAGTACCGCTACTCGGTCCGCGCCGTGAACGGGCCCGTCGGATCCGCATGGACCGCGTGGCGCACGATCACGGTGCCCTGATCGCGGACCGCGGCACTTCGTGGACTGGGCGCCGGCCGCGCGTGATCGCGCGGCCGGCGCTCGTTTTCCCGGCACGGACGCTTCGATATACTGTTGACCCTCCGGCGGCGGGCCTGGCGACCAGGCGACATCTCAAGGGCGGATACTCAAGTGGCC
>CAIUDO010000874.1 GCA_903897935.1 uncultured Pseudomonadota bacterium | reverse complement strand
GGTGCCGGTGGCGTCGCCGTTCGGTGCGGTGCCGATGTACCGACGTGTGCTCGACGCGTACGAGGCCGCCGAGCCCGACCTGGTGTTCACCGCTGACGATGGTCGTCCCACGCTCTTCGCGGCCGCGGCGACGCCACCGGACCCCGACGGGCTCGCCGAGATCGCCGCCGCCGGCGTGCTCTCGGTCCCGATGTGGGGCAACCTCGACGCAGGCACGCTGAGCAGCGGCACCGCGGGGTGGATGCAGCCATGCACCGAAGGTGGGCAGTTCACCACCCTCGTGGAGCCCGGCAAGCCCTGCAACCAGGGCTACGCCACCACCACGCCGCTCGGCACGATCGTCTCAGTGAGCCGTTCGTTCCAGGTAGGATACGCGAGCCTGCCGTTCCAGGCGTCCGGGCGGCTGGGTGGCCTCACCCTGCAGAAGCAGATGGAGACGGCGCTGGCGGTGCAGCCCGACGTCTTGATCTTCAACGCTTGGAACGAGCACATCGCGCAGCCTCAAGCCAACCCGTACGATCCCTGGCTCGGCGGGCTGCGGCGCAGCATGGGGGTGACCGACGCCAGCGACGACACCGCGGACTGGCTGTGGGTGGACCTCTACGGCGCCGATCTGAACCGCGACCTCGAGCCCACCGTCGAGGACGGCGGCGCCGGCCTGGCGTTGTTGCAGTCCTGCTTGCGGGTGTGGCGGACCGGCGCGACCACCTGCACCGACGCCAGCGAGGCGTGCTGCGCGCTCGCCGAGGGGCGCACCTTGATCCGGTCGGTCCGATACCGCGGCGCCGACCCGTACGCGGTCGACCACGTGCCAACCTCCGACCCGGCCGAGGCGTCGGCGCTCGTCGCGTCAGGAGCATGGGAGGAGGTCTGTAATCCGCTGTACGGCCCACCCGGCCTGTGCACGGGGACCGACGGCGACGGCCCGTTCGGCTTGTTCCCGAACGCCGGGCCTGGGCGCGTACCGATCCACCGCTGTTGGACGGGCCTGGCGCACTTCTTGTCGCCGGACCCGGGCTGCGAGGGCACGACGACCGAGTCGCTGCTCGGGTACGCGGCGGCCGCGCCGTCGAGCGACATGCCACGGCCGCTGCAGCGCTGCTACGCCGCTTCTGCGCAGCGCCACCTCCACTGGCTCGACACCGGTTGCCCGGGCGGAACCAGCACAGAGGCGGTGCTGGGCTGGGTGCGATGACCTTGCCGCACCGCGTGCCCGACGGGCGGCCTGCGGCGTAGCGTGCTGGCCGGTTTGACCGCATGTTCGGACTTCCCGTACCCTCTGCAGGGAGGCCGCACCCATGAGCGAAATCGAGGATCCCACCTACGGCCGCCTGCTCGGCCAGCTCGTGGCGTTATCCAGGGCACACCTGCTCTACTTCCGAGTAAGCGTCGGGCTCGCGATCCGCAGGGAGCTCGCGGACGTCGACGCGTCCTTGCTCGCGTTCACGCAAGCGAACGCCGAGCGCTTGAGTGAGATCGGCCTCGACTATCGAGAGCTTCGCCGCGCCGTCGTCGCGCACGACGTGAT